>DASPZJ010000030.1:0-34669 GCA_035636315.1 Thermoplasmata archaeon | reverse complement strand
GCGCGCTTGCCCTCGAGCTTCGCCCACTCATGATCCTTCGTGTAGCGAAGCGTCTCCGGGACCTTGGACAAATCGAACCCCGCCGGACCGCCTCGATGCGGCCGTGCGGATATGAGGGTTTCGAACGCTTCAGCGGCCTTTCCAGTTCGCGCCCCACGCCTGGTGGACGAAAATCTCTTGGCTGTGGATCTTGTGGATGCGATGCGCGACGACCGCCAGGACGAAGAGGGCGACGGCGCCGACCGTGAGGAGGAGGTACACGGGGTTATGCACGATCGTGTCGAGGAACGTACTAATGGAGCCGACCGGGTCAGCCATCTCTCTTCGTCACCGCAAAAAGGTTCCCAGAGGCCCGGAAAAAGCTTTCTCCGTGAAGCCGGGATTCGATAATTAATCGCTCGAGCTCGCCCTCGGAGAAGAGATGGTAGAACCGCGGCACCGCGGTGCCGTCGGGGAGATGCCATGGGACTTCCACGTCATCCTCCTCGAGCCGCAGGCCCAAGACGTCCCGCAGGTACGGATTGTCTTTGGCCCACACGCTGATAAGCGCGCGGCCCGAGCGACGCAACACGCGACGCACCTCCGCCAGCGCGGCGATGCGATCACCGCGCGTCGGCAGATGATGGAGGACGGCGACGCACAGCGCCGCGTCGATCGTCGAACTGCGGATGGGCAGCGAGCCCGCGTCTCCGACGACCCACTCGACTCGTGCGGTCTTCGCCTTCGCCGATGCGTCGTTGCCGATTGCGAGCAACGGCCGGCAAAGATCGACGCCGATGACGCGATGGCCCGCTCGGGCCGCCGGCTTCGCGTGCCGCCCATGGCCGCATCCGACATCGAGGATCGCAGACCTCGGGGGCAGGGTCGCGACGAACTCGAGGACCTCGGGCCACGGACGCGTCCGAGAGGCCGCGTACGACGACGCGATCCGATCGTACGTCTCGCGGATGGACGCCTTCGATCGGTGCATCAAGCAGAGGAGCCGCCGCCGCGAAATAAAGGCTCTCTCAGGATTCGAGCGGTACCCGTTGCGTCTCGTGCAGCGTGCGCTCGCGGATTTCCGCGAGGGTCGGCAGCGTCCCGGTCGCGCGCCCCCGATCCAGGTACCGAACGTATGCCGGCGCCATCTTCGAGCCGCAGACGGGACATGTCTTCGCGGCGACCTCGTACGTGCCGTCTTTCGGACACCGTTGCAGGTCCTTCCGACCGCCGAACTTCCCGCGCTTCGCGGCCGGCGCGCCATCGACCTCGACGATGTCCATCGCGAAGTCGATCGTCGGGGCGTTGCTCAGGCTCGTGCCGACGCCGAATCCGTCCGCGCCCGCCTCGAGCAACGCCGGGATCGATTGCTCGTCGACCCGTCCGGAGACGAAGACCTTGACGTCCTTGTGACCTCGCAGATCGAGCTCCCATCGGACCTCGCGGACGATCGCCGCGAAATCCCCCCGGCGGGACGCCGGCGTATCGAGCCGCACGCCCGCGAGGTCAGGAATCGCCTCGACGGCCATGAGCGCCTCCGTCTTTTCGTCGTAGTACGTGTCCACGAGCGCGATCCGCGGAATCTTCGCCTCGAGATACTTGTGGACCGCCGCGAACGCCTCCCGCGGCCCGCCCATCACGATTACGAGGGCGTGCGGCATCGTGCCCACCGCGGGCGCCCCGAGGAGTTCGGCGCCGAGCGGCGTCGTGATCGCGTCGAGGCCGCCTACGTACACGCTGCGCTCGATCAGCGGCGCGATCCCCGGGTGCATGCGTCGCACCCCGAAGGAGAGGACTTGCTTGCCCCCCGCGGCCTCGCGGATCCGCGCCGCCTTCGTCGCGATGCCGCTCGCCTGGCAGATCATCCCGAGGACCGGCGTCTCGTACATCGCCCAGTCGCCGTAGGGTCCCTCGAGGACCATGACGGGGACCGGGATACCCCGAGGCGTCTTTGCCGGGAACGCGCTGCCCTCCGGGATCGCCCAGACGCTGACCGCCCTGTCTTGCAGGAGATGCACGACCTCCTCGAGGCCGCAGAAGATGCCCCACGGCCATCCGTTCGGCAGGCCGCCGGTCGTCACCTCGGCGACGACGTTCGCCCGGTCCCGACCCGCTTTCTTCAGGACGTCGAGGGTGCGCACGAAGTAGATGTCCGTCGTCCGGCCCGCCCGGATCTCGTCCGCGGTGGCGATGTAGAAATCACGGCCGGACGCGGGCTTGGGCATCGGTCCCGTCGCGGCTACTTTCTCCCGTTATTAGAGCTTTTGGTCGAGGCTCTCACCTTCGCGCCGAAGGCGGCGAGAATCTCGGCGGCCCGCACGACCTCGGAGAGAGCGACGCGTTCGTCGGGCACGTGGATCCGCTCCGTTTCGCCCGGGCCGAACACGACGCAACGCGGGTTGTGTTGCGCGTAGTACGCCATCTCCGTGCCATACGCGACGCCGACGACCTCCGTGCCGGCAAGGTCTCGCAGCTGCCGCACGTGGTCCGCGTCCGGAGCGACGGCAGCCGGGGGAACCTCGTGGAAGAGTTCGAGATCGACGCGCTCGCCCGATGCCGCGAACGCACCTCGCAGGAGCGCCTCGACGTCGGACTTCGTCGTCCCAGGCGGATGGCGACAGTCCAGATCGGCGACGCAGGTGTCCGCGACGAGATTGGGTTTCGTCCCTCCGCGAATCGCGCCCAAGCTGACCGTGATGTCGCGTAACGGATCCTTCGGATGACTGTACCGCTCGAGGAAGGGAAGGGCTCGCATCATCCGATAGACGGCGTTGTCCCCGAGGTGCGGCATGCTCCCGTGGGCGCTCCGCCCTTGCGTGGATGCACGATACCAAAGGACGCCCTTCTCGCTCGCGACGACGCGCAACCGCGTCGGCTCCGCGACGACGACCTCCGCCGCCCGCTTCACGAGCTCCGATGCGGCGAGCTTCATCGCGCCGTGCATCGTCGTCTCCTCGTCCGTCGTGAAGAGGAGCGAGACCGGCACTCCCGCATCGAGGAGCGTGCGCGCGGCGGCGAGGCCGGCGACGCATCCGGCCTTCATGTCCGCCGTCCCGCGGCCGTAGAGGAAATCGCCGTCCCACGTACCTTGGTCGCGCGTCCAGCCCGAGGCCATCGGCACGGTGTCGAGGTGGCCGTTCAGCAACAGTCCGCCCATGCCGCTCGAGGCCGTCACGGCTCCCACCTCCGCATGACGCTGCGCTTTCAGGCCCAGCTCTTGTATGGCGGCCGCCGCCGCGTCCAAGATCGGGTTCACGCTGTCGTCCGGGGTCGATGGGATTCGGACGAAATCGACGAGGGTCTTTCGAACGTACTCGGGGAGGTTCATACGTTCCTCCGATCGAGTTCGTTGTTCACGAGAGCGATCGCGTGGTCCGTGTGGAGCGGGATCGGCCCGAGCCCCACGGGGACCGCCCCGCGGTCAAGGACCGATCGTTCCTCCGCGGCCGTCAGATCCTGATTGTCGGAGAGCACGAAGGTCGCATCGGCGGGTAGAATCGCCTCGCGGATATCCTTGCCGTCCTCCCAGAGGTACACGAAGACGGGCCCGAGCCGGTCGAGCGCTTCCTCGAACCCGGCCTTTGAACCGAAGACGCCCGGGGACGTCTCCCGCTCGATCCGCGAGGCGTCCTTGAGGGCGAGGCGGACGAGGGCGGCATTGCTCCGGATGTCCGGCTGGAAGTTCCTCAACCGGAAGCCTTCGAGGCGGACGAAACGTGGAGGGTCCGGTGGGCCGAGCAGGAGGAGCCCGACCTCGACGTCGCGCCGCAGGCCGTGTGCGACATGGAGGGCGGCGTTCGCCGCGTTCAACAGGATGTCCATCCGCCCTGCGCCGCCGGCGAGATCGTCAAGGGAGAATGCAGCGTCCGTCGACGCCCGATGCCCCACGATCAGAAAGCGACGCACGCTCGCTGGAACGTCCCAGGTCGCTTAAGGGTTCGCGGAGGAAGCGGACTTACATCCACAGATATGAATATTAATCGGCTCTCTCGAACGATTCGAGGCCCGCGAGCGCCTCGATCGCCTCGCGATGGAACGGAACGAGCGGAAGCCGGAGCGCCTCCTCCCGGAGGACCCATCGGACGGAATCGCTCGGTTCCGGCATCCGGCGGGGCGTGCATCGATAGATCGATCCGAACCATCTGCGATGCGAGAACGTCCGGCTCACGCGGCTCCACCGCGCCCCGATATCGACTTCAATGCCGGCCTGGCGGCGAACCGCATCGGCGAGGGCCGCCCGTTCGTCTTTTCGGGCCCGCTCTCCGCCGGGCAGCGACCAGAGGCCTCCAAGGAGCTGCCCGCTCGGGCGGCGCACCAGCAGGACGCGACCGTCCTCTGCGACGAGCCCGAACACGACCGGGACGAGGGGGGAGGCTCTCGCTCTTCGTGAGACGGGGAACCGGTCCTCCTCTCCCGCGAGATGAGCGAGACACAGGCGTTCGAGCGGACAGCGAGCGCACGACGGAGACGAGGGCGTGCATACGGTCGCGCCGAGCTCCATCATCGACTGGTTGAACGCCCCAGGCCGCTCGGGGGAGACGAGGCTAGCGGCGATCTCGCGGATCCGTCGTTGGGCTGCGGCCCGCGTCACGTCGTCCGGGATCCGGAGGAGGCGGGCGATGACGCGAGTCACGTTCCCGTCCACGGCGGGGACGGGGATCCCGAAGGCGATGCTCGCGACGGCGCCGGCCGTGTACGGTCCCATCCCCGGGAGGGCTGCAAGCTCTTCGAAGGATTCCGGGAGCTGTCCGCCGTGCCGCTCCACGATTGCTCGAGCGGCGGCGTGCAGGTTCCTCGCGCGACGATAGAAGCCGAGGCCCTCCCACACCGCCAGGACGTCGTCGAGGGACGCGGCCGCGAGGTCTTGGATGGAGGGGAATCGGGCGACGAAGCGCTCGTAGTATGGCGTTCCGGAGACGATCCGAGTGCGTTGGAGGAGGTACTCGGCGACGAGAATGCGGTACGGGTCGGCCGTGCGACGCCAAGGAAGGTCCCGACGGTTCGCATCGTACCACGCGAGCACGCGCGCGCGGACCTCGATCGCGGACAGCTCTCCCATCATCGAGTGCGATGCGCCGCCGGATACATCAGGGATTCGGGCCACCGCGGGAAGGCTGCGGAGCCATTCACGTTAACCTTAAACAAGGTTGATTCACTTGAAAATCTCACCCGTCTCCCGGCTCCAGAAAACCAAGTCAAGCATCGCCATGGAGATCTCGACATCGCGCGAGAATCGCTCCATCCGCGCCTCGATCTCCAAATAGCGCCTCGCGGTCAGCGTGTGCGGCATGCTTCGAATCACCGCGTGGTGAATCAGGTTCCGAAGGATGTGACGATCGAGGATCGCAAGGTCCTCGCCGCGGCCGGTGTTTCGCAGAAAATGGCTCGCCTCCTTCAGACCGAGGCCGTCCACCTCGCGAACGAGCCACTCGCGAGCGCCTTTCGCTGACGTGAAGGAATTCAAGATCTCCGCGAGCACGCCGTTTCCGTCGGGGAAGAACTGTTCCCTCGCGCGGACGATGAACGCGGCCTTGTGATTGTGGAACCGCGTACGATGGCGGAGGAACGACGCGACCTCGGGCCGGCGGCCCGACCACAGGAGACCGGCCTCCCGAAGTGCGGCGACCGCCGCATCCGAAGGACGAGCTTTCGATTGGACTGCCAGGAGGCAGAAACAAAGCTCCTCGAACAGCCGCTCGTCGGGCATGCGGCCGACGCGACGGAAGTCCGCCAGTCGCGCGTCAATGCGAGGCCGCTTCGCCTCGCATTCCGCATGCAGGACTGCGAGATCGCGATACGTCCGCGGCACGATGGCGCCGAACGAAAGCGGCGGCATAAGACTGTGGAATCCCCTATGGGCCAGAAGGGCCGGAGGCCCAATCGACACCGACTCGAAGCCCCGCCACACCACGTTTAAATAACGGAATCCGCTTCGAGACGGTCATGTCACTGCTGTATTCGCTGGCTCGATTGCTCGACCGGATTTCTCCCGCGCCGATCGCGTACGCGCACTGCGACATCCCCTGCGGCATCTACGACCCGCATCACGCGCAGATGGCCGCCCACACGGTCGTCCGCATGATCGACCTGATTAACCAACTCGAGAAGCCCGGCCCGAACGCGACGCCGGAGCAACGGCAGGACTACACGGGCAAGCTGTCCCGGTACGTCTTGGTGAAGGAGCAGCACGCGGAGATCGCGAAGCACGAGGTCCGCGTCCTCTGGGGCGACTACTTCAAACCGGACCACCTGAAGACGTTTCCGGAGCTGAACGATGTCATCTGGAAGGCCCTCAAGTCCGGCTCGAAGGCGCGGCAGGAGATCAACCTGCAGGCCGCGGAGGACCTCCTGAAGGCGACGAACGAGATCGCGTCGATCTACTGGAAGACGAAAGGGCTCGAGACGATGCGCGTGAAGGCGCCGTACCCGACGGAACGGGAGACCGTCTATCCGAAGTTCAAGTGAGGCCTCTGAGCCGCGGATGTTCCCCTTCGCGCGCTTCCGCGTCGACGACGACAGTATGCGGCCGACGCTGGACCCCGGGGACTACGTCATCGTGAATCGGTGGGCGTACCGGCTCCGCGCGCCGCGGAAGGACGAACTCGTGGTCCTGCGCGACCCCGACGATGCCAATCGGTGGCTCGTGAAGCGGGTCGCCGACACGAACGGGCCGGATGGCCTGATGGTCCTCGGCGACAACGCGGACCGCAGCCGCGACAGCCGTGTGTTCGGGTCGATTGCCCCGGAGAGGATCATCGGAAAGGTCTGGCTTCGGCTCAAGCCGTAGACGGCCTCAGTCCCACTTCTCGAATCGCATGTGGGCGAAGCCGAGGCGCACGCACAGGTTCCGGACGTCCTCGACCATGTCGTGGAGCCCGCAGATGAAAACCTGCTTGCTGCCGTGGTCCGTGAGTTCGTTCTCGAGGATCTTCTGCACGTACCCGACGCGGCCCTTCCAGTCCGGCGTCTCGGGCCGCGAGATCGTCGGATAGAAGTGGAAGTTCGAGTGCTGCCGCTCCCATTTCTCGATCAGGTCGCGGTAGATCAGGTCGTGGACGTACCGCACCCCGAAGACCAGGTGGAACTCCCGCCCGTCGTCCAGGCCCTGGTCCCAGATGTGGCCCAGCATGGCGATGAACGGCGCGACGCCGGTCCCGGTGCAGACGAACACGGTGTCGTAGGGGATCGGCTCCGCCATCACGAACCGGCCGAGCGGTGCGATCGACTGGAGCTTCGTCCCGGGGGCGACGTGGTGGAGGTAGTTCGACATGAAGCCGCCCTCGACGACCTTGATGCACAGCTCGAGGTACGTCTTGTTCTCCGGCCACGAGGCGATCGAGTACGGCCGAGAAATGCGCTTGCCCTCCTTCTCGGCGAAGAGCGAGATGAACTGGCCCGGCTCGAAGTCGAATACGGGCTCGTTCTCGAACGTGAAACGGATCAGATAGGTCTCTGGAAACTTCGGAGCGATGTCGAAAACTTCCTTCACGATCGCGGTGTGCTTGCCGGATCGGAACTTCACGGGGGGCTCGCGGACGACCGGTTTCTGGGGCGTCACGGCCTTCGCTGGGACGGCCTCCCGCATCATGGCAAATCTGGGGACCTCCCAGACCGATTTAAACGTTCCGTCCAGAATAGCGTCGCGTGCGAGCCGCACTTCCGCACATCGAAAAAACGATGGCTCTCACGAGGAATTCTCGAGGAAGACGTATCGATAGAGCAGCGCCGCGATAGCGCCGCCAATCAGCGGCCCCACCCAGTACACGTACCAGTTGTCAAAGAACCCAGAGACGATGGCGGGCCCGAACCATCGCGCCGGATTCATGGCCGCGCCGGTGAGCGGCCCGCCCATCATGATGTCAATCGAAATCGTCAAGCCAATCGCGAAGCCGCCAACCGCGTTGAAGGAACCCTTCGGATCGATCCCCGTCCCGAAGATGACGAAGACGAGGAAGAACGTCAAGACCGCCTCGACGAGGATCCCGGTCCCGACGCCGACATCCCAGCCGACGGATGCAGCGGTCCCCAGCGCGGGCGTGCCCAGGTGGTATCCCTGCCAGACGTTTTGGGGGAATATCAGGGCGAGCATGGCGGCTCCCCCGACGCCACCGAGGAGCTGCGCAATCCAATAGACGCCTGCGAGGCGCGGGGAGATCTGCCGGCTGACGAGGGCCCCGAACGTCACGGCGGGATTGAAGTGACCGCCGGACACGTGGGCCAGGGCGGACACCATGACTCCGATGGCGAGTCCATGGGCGAGGGCGACGAGCAGGAGGTCCGAGGTGCTCGTGGTGCCGGCGGTCAGGACGGCGCCGGCGCCGATGAAGATCAACGTGAACGCCCCGACGAACTCCGCCACGGCCTTCCGCCAGGCCGCCACCGCCATCTCCCGCCTCCGCGCGCGGCCGAACAGGCGCGGCGTACTTCTACTTTCTCGTTCGACGAAAACATCACGCGATGTACGTCGCGGAGCCGCGATCGAACCCGGGCACGAACTCGAGCTGCAGCTCGGACGGCTGCCACGCGGCGTCCGGGAAGACGAGGTTCGGGAAGAACCGCGCCGTGTCGCCGGATATCTGCGTGACGATGTGGTCCGCGCCGAACAGCGTCTCAAGGATGCGGTACGACTGCTCGCGGCACACCCGCTCGTCGATGAAGCCGATCGAGTGCAGGTATTCGTGCAGGAGGACGTAGAAGGCGTACGGCTTGTAGAGGGCCGGATTCGTCTCCTGGATCCGGAGGAGGGGCACCTTGTTCATCACGATCACGTTGCTCGCGACCGGGTAGAAGGCGCCGAGGAATCCCTGCGGGTGGTTTCCGAGGTCCGCGAGGGCGAGCATCAGGCCGGCCCGCGATCGTCCCAAGACCGTCTCGACGGCTCGCTTCACGAGCTCGTAGAGATCGGAGAGCGTCCGGGATTGCTCGAGCTTCCGCGCGAAATCCATCGGACAAGTCAGCGCCTCCGTCGCTCTTAAGGAATTGCCCGACGGAATCACGCGGCCGAAAACGGCAAGAGGTTCACGCCCTCGAACCCGAGGAACAGGAGCGCCGCGTAGAAAATTGAGAGGAGGGCGGCGGCGATGCTGACGGCCCGCCGGACCCGACCGGTGCCCCAACGCGCGACCGGGTACGACACGCCGATTCCGAAGACGATCATCCCGGCCACGACGCCGAGGCTGAACACGCCGACCCCGCCGAGGAGCCCGACGAGGGACGTCACGCTCAGGGAGGCCACGAACAAAATGAGCAGCTCGTCGTTGCTCGCGAGGCCGTGGACGATGCCGATGCCGAACATCGTGCGGTGTTGCGGGTCCTCGTGGAGAGGCAAGTGCACATGGGTGTGCTCTTCCGATTCGTGGCGATGCCCGTGGCGGTGGATCAACCCGAATTCGACGAGCAACCCGACGACCCCGATGACCACGAGCATGACCGCGATGGCGAGCTCGAGATTCGCGAGGACGCCTTGGAGGACCGTCGCGCGGAACTCGTACAGGAGGACCGTGACGATTGTCGCGGTGATCATGTGCCCCGCGGCCCAACTCACGCTCATCAACGTGGTCTTGCGGAGGCTCTTGCTGCGCGTCAGCAGGTTGGAGACGGCGACGAGATGGTCCGCATCGTAGCTGTGCTTGAACCCCAAGGCAAGGGCGAGGACCACGAAGAAGACGGGATCGATCGGCATCGCAGGACCGTCACGGCCGAGCCGCCGACGTGACGCGTAACACGTCTGGCGAGACAGTAACACGCCTTAAGCGTTCGCCGAGGCCTTGAAGACTCCCGTAACACCTGGGTGGGTCGGGGGTAGCACATGGCCGTGGACCGCATCGGCGTCTCGCTCCAAGGGAGACTCCTCGACGACTTCGACCGGCTCATCCGCTCCGAAGGATTCCACAGTCGCTCCGAGGCGTTGCGGGAGCTCATTCGGCGCGCGCTCATCCGGGAGCGCCGAGAGGCGGGCGGAGAGGTCGTCGGCACGATCACGTTCGTCTACCGCCACGACGTCGGAATGGTGACGCATCGCATCCTTCACCGGCAGCACGACTTCCTCGGGTCGATCCGAGCGACGGCCCACACCCACCTCAATGAAGAGACGTGCCTCGAAGTCCTGATCGTGGAAGGAGATGCAGGACGCGTACAGGAACTCGCGGACCGCCTCAAGACGACGAAGGGCGTCCTGTTCGCGGAGACCGTGGTCGCGGCGGCGGACATCGGGTAGCTGTGAGTACCACCCGTGGGAACGCCACGGAAGCATTTATCCGGGGACACGGAGAGGGCATTCCGATAGCCTCACCGGCCTGTCAGGATCGAGTCCTCCATGTCGTACCCGTACGCCCCGACACGCCCCGCGAGGGCGCCGCCGTCGTTTCCGTTCGGGTGGGGCGCCGTGACCGTGCTCCTCGTCGGGGCCCTCTTCACCATCGTGGGCATCGTCATCATCCTCTACGCGTTCCTCGGCTTCCTCATGGGCACGATCGGCGCCGCGACGAGCTCGTCCTTCTCCGTCATGTCGTTCTTCCAGTCGTTCTTCGGTGCGATCATCCTGTTCGTCATCGGCGGCGTCCTCGCCGGCATCGGCGGGTGGATGGTCCGGCTCTGGTGGATCTTCCTGCTCGTCGGCGTCGTCGCGGGCGTCGGGAGCGCCAACACGGCCCGAGACCGCGAGGTCTCTCGTGGGCCCGCCATCCAGATCCGGTGCACGAAGTGCGGCCGGCTGAACCCCGAGTGGGTCCAGTTCTGCATGGGCTGCCGGAATCCCGTGTGACGTCGCCAAGAGAGTCCTCGGTTCGGAACCTATTTGAGTCCGGGGCGGGGTTCGCGCGGATCGATGGGGCTCCTCACCCGCTTCGCGAGCCAGTGGGTGGCGGGCGAGACCCTCGTCGATGCGCTGCGCGTGGCGAAGGACGCGAACCGCCGGGGGATCGACGCGCTCGTCAACCACCTCGGGGAGCACTATCACGACAAGGCCAGTGTCGAAGCGACGACCCGCGAGTACCTCCGGCTGGTCTCCGCGATGCGCGACCAGGGGATCCACGGGCATGTGAGCCTCAAACCCACCCAGTTCGGCGTGCTGATCGAACGGTCGTACGCGCTCGCGCAGATGCTCCCCGTCCTCGACGTGACGAAGGCCGACGGCCGCGTGCTGTGGCTCGACATGGAAGGCTCGAACACGACCGACGACGCGATCCGGATCGGCGAGGATTTGCGGACGCGCTACGAGCGCGTGGGGGTCTGCGTCCAGTCGAACCTCCGGCGGACCGCGGACGACCTGAACCGGCTCCTCGACCACGACATCCGCGTGCGGCTCGTGAAAGGCGCGTACAAGGAGAGCCCGGACATCGCCTTCCCGACGCGGGGGGAGATCGACCGCGCGTACCTCGCCCATCTCGAGACATTGTTCGAACGAGGCCACGACTTCGAGGTCGCGAGCCACGACGGGCGGATGATCGAGCGGGCCCTCGAGCTCGCGCGGGAGCACACCACGCCGTTCGAGTTCGCGATGCTCCAAGGGGTGCGGGACCCTCTGAAGGACGAACTCGTACAGGGAGGTCACCGGGTCACGGAGTACATCCCGTACGGCCCGAACTGGCTGCCGTACTTCACCCGCCGGCTCCGGGAACGGCCCCGGAACATCGTCACGATGGTCCGCTCCTTCGTGAGCGGCTGAAAGCTTTTCCGGCTCCGGGCCGTTGCAATCTCGTGGACGCCCGAGCCTTCCGGCGGACGATGGCGGTCCTCGAGAGGACCTACCCGATGAAGGATTGGTCGAACGGCATGACGGCATTCGAGGTCCTCGTTTCGACGGTCCTGTCGCAGAGCACCACCGTCGCGAACGAGCGACGCGGCCTTGAGGGATTGCGGACGACGTTCGGCGAGATCACGCCGGAACGCCTCGCGTCCGCGCAGGACGATGCAATCGCCGCAGCAATCTGGCACGCCGGCCTCGCGCGGCAGAAGGCACCGCGAATCCGGCGCATCGCGAAGTCGGTCTTGGAGGCGTGGAACGGTCGTGCCGAGCGGATCCTCGAGCTTCCCATCGAGGCGGCGCGGGCCGCGCTGACGAGATTACCCGGCGTTGGTCCGAAGACCGCGGACGTCGTCCTCGCGATGGCGGGAGGCCATCCGACGTTCCCGGTAGACACGCACGTCGCTCGCATCGCGAGGCGGTGGAATCTCGTGCGATCCTCGGACTACGAATCGATCCGGGCCGCCCTCGAGAGGCGAACGCCGCCGGAGAAGCGGAAGTCGTGGCACCTCGCGATGATCGCCCACGGTCGGACCCTGTGCCGGGCGCACAATCCGCTGTGCGACGAATGCCCGGTTCGAAGCGACTGCGACTGGTATCGCCGCGTGCGGAGCCACCGTCGATTGCGAGGCCGTCGCGCAACAAAGGTTAAGAGCGCTTAGCAAATAGCGCGAGGAGCGGTGGGTCGTGGCCGTCGCCGATTATGTTCAGCTGATGAAACTGCGGATCGATGCGCTCCTGTTGCTCGTGGCCGCCGCCGGATACGTTGCGACGAGCGGCCCGCAGGTGGACCCGACCCGGTTCGGCCTGCTCATGGCGTCCGGCCTCCTCGCCGCCGCCGGCGCGAGTGCGACGAACCACTACCTGGACCGGGACCTCGACTCCCTGATGCGGCGCACCCGGGCCCGGCCGCTCCCGCAGCACCGGATCGATCCGCCCGCGCATGCCTTGGCATTCGGCGTCGCGTTCCTGGCCCTCGGCCTGGGGGTCGCGGGGTTCGGGATCAACGTCCTCACGGCCGCGATGATCGGCCTCGGCTACGCGGTGTACATCGGCGTGTATACGCTCGGATTGAAGCGGTCCCACATGAGCAACATCGTCATCGGAGGCTTCGCCGGGTCCTGTCCCGCGCTCGCGGGCTCGGCCGCCGCCGCGAACGCCATCAGCCTGCCGGCGGCCCTCATCGCGCTCCTCGTGTTCCTCTGGACTCCAGGCCACTTCTGGGCGCTCGCCTACCGCAGCCGGGACGATTACCGCCGCGCGGGCTTGCCGATGTTGCCCGCGGTCCGCGACGAACGCACCTCGGTGTGGGCGATCGTCGGGTCGACCGCAATCCTTGCTGTCGCGAGCATCGCCTTCGTGTTCACGAGCGCGTTCGACATCGTCTACCTTGTCGTTGCTGGCTTCGCGGGAGCCATCCTCCTCATACTGGCGGCGAGGTTTCTCTGGACCCCGAACGCCGAGACGGCGTGGGCGGGATACAAGTTCTCGGGCGTGTACCTGGCGCTCGTCCTGGTCGGCATCATGGTGGATGCCGTCGTGCGAATCCCGGTGTGACCCGCTCGCAGGTCGGTTTCAACCCTGCCTTTTAATACGAGCCCCACCTTAGTATCCTCGAACCCACGAGTCGGTGGACGGCATGCCGGGGTCGGCGCTTGTTGATGGCAATCGGTCTCTCGCCCTCCGTCGTGTGCTGATCGCTTCGGACTGAGGCGACGGCGATGAGCAGCCCCGTGAAGACGGACCTTGCCGGCCCGCGGATCGACAAGGGCCTCGACGACGTCTACGTGAAAGAGAGCTCGATCTGTTTCGTCGACGGGCAGCGGGGGCGCCTCCTGTACCGCGGGTACGACATCCGCGATCTCGCGACGCACTCGACGTTTGAGGAGACCGCGTTCCTCCTGCTCCAGGGTCACCTGCCGAACCGGGAAGAACTGGAGAAGGCGAAAGGCGACCTGTCGGCGAGCCGCACGTTGCCGCCCTCGGTCCTGCGGCTCCTCCGGTCGATGCCGGAGCATGCGCCGCCGATGGACGTCCTGCGGACGGCCGTCTCCTACTTGTACAACTTCGATCCGGAACGGGACGACACGACGCGGGCGGCAAACCTCCGCAAGGCGTGGCGGCTCGTCGGGCGTTTCGCGACGATCGTCGCGACGTACGAGCGGATGCGGAAGGGAGAGCGAGTCGTTCGGCCGGACCCGAAGCTCGGGCACGCCGAGGACTTCCTCCGAATGATGAGGGGCAAGCGGCCCGACCCGGTGTTGGCGCGGATGATGGATGTCGCGCTCATCCTGTACGCGGACCACGCGATGAACGCGTCGACCTTCGCCGCGACCGTCGCGGCCTCGACGTTGTCGGACTTGTACAGCACGATCATCGCCGCCATCTCGACCCTGAAGGGTCCCCTGCACGGAGGCGCGATCGAAGCGGCGTTCGAGGCGATCGAGCGGATCGGCCGCCCGGAAGGCGCGGAGGAATTCGTCGTGAACACGTTGCGGAACAAGGAGAAGGTGTTCGGCTTCGGCCACCGCGTCTACAAGACGTACGACCCGCGAGCGCTCATCCTCAAGGAGTTCGCCCGCCGGCTCGGAGAGATGAACGGCGACGACACGTACTACCGCATCGCCACGGCGATCGAGGACACGGTCGTCCGAGAACTCGCTTCAAGGCACATCTACCCGAACGTCGACTTCTACTCCGGGCTCGTGTTCCACGGCCTCGGGATCCCGAAGGACCTCTTCACCCCGCTCTTCGCGGTCTCGCGGATCGCCGGTTGGACCGCGCAGGTGATCGAGTACTGGGAAGACAACCGGCTCCTGCGGCCCCTCGACTGGTACGTCGGACCGAAGGACCTCGTCTACATTCCGATCGACGAGCGATCGTGAGGCGAGACGCATGCCCGCCGAGCGCCTCGTCCTGCGGCCTCCGGATGGCGGCCACAAGATCCTAATCACGGAGGCGGGGATCCGCGTCCCGGACGATCCGATCATCCCGCTGATCGAGGGGGACGGCGTCGGCCCCGACGTCGTGCGGGCCGCGCGGAAGGCCGTGGACGCGGCCGTCGAGGACGCGTTCGGCGGCCGCCGCCGGATCTCCTGGTACGCCGTGCCCGCCGGCGAGAAGGCGATGTTCCAATACGGCGAGATGCTCCCGGAGGCCACCCTCGGCGCGATCAAGGAGTACGTCGTCGCGCTCAAGGGACCGCTCACGACGCCCGTCGGCGGCGGCTTCCGCTCGCTGAACGTCACCCTCCGGAAGGCGCTCGACCTCTACGCCAACGTGCGCCCGGTGTACTGGATCCCCGGGGTCCCGAGCCCCGTGACGCATCCGGAGCGGCTCGACATCGTCATCTTCCGCGAGGCGACGGAGGACGTCTACGCGGGGATCGAGTGGGAAAAAGGGTCCGCCGAGGCGGCGCGGATGATCGAAATCCTGGAGAAGGAGTTCCGCGCGCACGTGCGGCCGGATAGCGGGCTCGGCATCAAGCCGGTGAGCGAGACCGGTTCGAAGCGGCTCATCCGGAAGGCGATCCGGTACGCGATCCAGAACGGCCGCCGGTCCGTGACCCTCGTGCACAAGGGGAACATCATGAAGTACACCGAGGGCGCGTTCCGCACCTGGGGGTACGAGGTCGCGAAGAAGGAGTTCGGCGAGTCGACGATCGCCTGGGAGGACGTCGCCAAGTCGCACGGCGGCCAAGCGCCGAAAGGCAAGGTCGTAATCAAGGATGTCATCGCGGACAACATGTTCCAGCAGCTCCTCCTCCGGCCGGAGGAGTACGACGTCCTCGCGACGACGAACCTGAACGGGGACTACCTGAGCGACGCGGCTGCGGCCCAAGTCGGGGGCCTCGGCGTCGCGCCGGGGGCCAACATCGGGGACGCCCATGCGCTCTTCGAGCCGGTCCACGGGAGCGCGCCGAAGTACGCCGGACTGGACAAGGTCAACCCGACCGCCGAGATCCTCGCGGGCGTCTTGATGCTCGAGTACCTCGGCTGGAGGGATGCGGCCTCGCGGCTCCGGGACGCGGTGAAGGCCGTCATCCGTTCCAAGGTCCTCACGTACGACCTGGCGCGACAGATGCCCGACGCGAAGGAGGTCGGGACGGCTGCCTTCGCCGACGCCGTCGTCGGCGCGATCCACGGGGCGGGCCGTTGACGGTGCGTGGCGGCCACGCGTGCGATTCGCAACTCGAACAGGCCGTCTGCGCCGAGATGCAACACCAAGGCGTCGCGCACGAGCACCGATCGCTCCACTTCCGGGTCGCGGATGAGGCCGGCGGCAAGGCGGACTACACGCCCGCGATCGTCGCGCGACGCGGATCGATCCTGTTCCTCGTGGATTCGGTCGAGTCCGGGACGGACCGCGACGCAATCAACCGCTTCTCGAGATTCCTCGAACAACACTCGCCGGAACTCGTCCTCGTCCTGGTGACGACGGACGATGCGGTCGAGCGAATCCCCCCCGGGGCGTACGACGAGGTCTATGCCGCATCCGACGTCGGCAAGCTGACGACGCGCATTCGGTCACAAGATCCGAAAGGGATCATCCGACCGTTCGAGAAGCCGAGTCCGCGGGACTCTGCCAGGTGATTCGGCGGCCCCCTAGGGCCGAGGGCGTTCAAGCGACCCACGGGTTGAAGAAGGAAGGCCGCTTTCCTTCGGGGGAGCATGGTCCTGAGTCCGACCGAGACGTACGTCGCGACCCTCTTCCTCGCCGTCACGCTGTCGATCTTCGGTCGGAAACTCTATCTCCGCCTCCGTTACCTCTTCGCCGCGAAGGGCGTGGAACGGCGGTGGGATCACATTCCCACGCGGATCAAGAACTTCGTCGTATACGGGATCTTCCAGAGGAAGGTCGCACGCGAATGGTACGCCGGCGTGCTTCACTCGTTCATCTTCTGGGCGTTCATCATCCTCGGCACGAGCGTCGTCGAGATCACGGCACAGGCCTACGCGTCGGGCTGGCGGGTGCCGACCCCGACGATCGCCGGCTTCTCGTTGAGCGGGCCGCTGTACCTCGCACAGGAGGTCATCGCCGTCCTCGCGGCAATCGGGGTGGGGATGGCCCTCTACCGGCGGTACGTCATCCGCCCGAAGAAACTCATGCACGAGGGGATGCGCGATGCGACGATCGTCCTCTTCTTCATCCTCGGGATCGTCACGTCGCTCCTGCTCTACAACGCCGCGGACATCGCCGTCGGGACGGCCTCCCTCCCGGAGTGGAAACCGATCTCGTCCGCCCTCGCCGCCGTCCCGGGCGTGGTCCTCGGCGCGACGTGGTGGCGGGCCTTCTGGTGGACCCACGTCCTCCTGCTGTTCTCCTTCCTGGCGTACGTGCCTCACTCGAAACACATGCACATCATCTTCGCGATCGTGAACACGTTCTTCATGGACCTCACCCCCAAAGGGACGTTGAAGAAAGTCGATCTCGAGAAGACGCAGACGTTCGGGGTGGACCGCGTCGAGCAGCTGTCCTGGCGGCAGCTCCTCGATGGCTATGCGTGCACGGAGTGCGGACGGTGCACGGACGCATGCCCGGCGAACGCCACCGGCAAGCCGCTAGACCCGATGCGCATCATCACGAACATGCGGGACACGCTGGACGAGCAAGGGGCCGCGATCGTGCGCGGGGACGTCGCGGGACTCCCCGACATGTTCCAGACCGTCCACTCCAAGGACGGCATCTGGGCGTGTACGACCTGCTATGCGTGCGTCTACGAGTGTCCCGTGATGAACGAGCACGTGCCGAAGATCATCGAGATGCGGCGGCACATGGTCCTCACGCAGGGGGAGATGCCTCCGGAGACAATGGAGGCGATGCGGAAGATCGAGCAGAACTACAACCCGTGGGGGATCGGCTGGGATCAGCGGGCAAGGTGGGCGGACGGCCTGGGCGTCAAGACGCTCTCGGACGCCCTCGCGTCGAAGGATCCGATCGACGTCCTGTACTGGGTCGGCTGCGCCGCCTCGTTCGACGACCGCAATCAGAAGGTCGCGAAGGCCTTCGCGCGCATCCTGCAGAAAGCCGGCGTGCGATTCGCGATCCTGGGGCCGGAGGAGAAGTGCACCGGGGATCCGGCCCGGCGGCTCGGGAACGAGTACCTCGCGCAGGCGATGATCATGGGGAACGTCGAGACCCTGAACCGATACGGCGTCACGAGGATCGTCGCGACATGCCCGCATTGCTTCAACACGCTGAAGAACGAATACCCGGACTTCGGAGGGAAATACGAGGTCGTCCACCACTCGCAGTTCCTCCGCGACCTCATCGATGCCGGCCGCCTCACGCCGACGAAGGATGTCCTGCAGTTCCTGACCTATCACGATCCGTGCTACCTCGGACGGTATAATGGCCTGTTCGAGGAGCCGCGGGAGGTCCTGTATCGGATCCCGGGGGTCCGGGTCGTCGAGATGAGCCGGTCGCGCGAGCACGGGTTCTGCTGCGGGGCCGGGGGCGCCCGGATGTGGATGGAGGAACGCATCGGCGAGAAGGTGAACCACCGCCGGTTGAGCCACATCGAGGAGACGCAGGCGAACGCGGTCGCGACCGCGTGCCCGTACTGCCTGATCATGCTCGACGATGCGGCGAAGACGAAGGACCGCGAGGACATCCGGCGGTTCGACATCGCGGAGCTCCTGGAACGATCCCTCTAAGCCCCCGAGCGGCGGGATGCCGCGCGACGCGGACCTGAAAGGTTTTTCTATCGCCGCTGGCAATGGGGTGCCGGAGGGGACCTGACATGCTCTTTCCCGCATTCCCGGACGCCGCGGCACTCATCGGCCGCATCGCCCTCGGCGCGTTGTTCCTGACCCATGGGTGGCCCAAGCTCAAGGACATCCGAAAACCGATTGGGTTCGTCAAGGGGACCGGATGGCCCGGAGGTGCAGCGTTCGCGATCCTGTTCACTCTTCTCGAATTCTTCGGCGCGATCGCGCTGATCCTCGGGTTCCTGACGCAGACCGTGGCGGTCCTCTTTGTCCTCGAAATGATCGCGACGACCATCTTCCAGAAGACGAAGATGCAAGGGAAGTTCAAAGGGGGCTTCGAGCTCGACGTGGCGTACGCGCTCTTTGCCCTCGTCCTCGCCCTCCTCGGGCCCGGCGCGTGGTCGATCGATCGCCTGCTCGGGATCGCCTAGAGCGCATCGATCTTCTTCGCGAGGTCGAAATCCAGGTCCGTGAGGCCACCCTTGTCGTGGGTCGTGAGGGTGAGCCGGACCTTCGTCCAGGAATTGAAGATGTCCGGATGGTGGTCCATCGCCTCGGCGAGGTCCCCAACCTGGTTGATGAATGCGAGGGCCGCCCGGAAGGTCCGGAACTTCCACGTGCGCGTGATCGTCTTGCCTTCCCTCGACCACTCCGGGACCTCCTGCAGACGGGCCGTGATCTCGACCTCGGACAGGAGCGTGCGCCGAGCCATGATCGCCCGCCGCAACGACGCCACCCGCCAAAAGGGCATGGGTGCGAGAGGTTAACCTTAAACAAGGTTAATTCTCTTGCGGCGTCCCTAGGCCCGCCACGGCCTCATCGAACGATCACGATCGGCGTCTGCGCGATGATGTCGAATCCCCATGCGATGTCGAGGCCGACGTGGAGGGCGTAGCTGTAATATGAATACGTCCCGCGGTAGCTCGAAGCGACGTCGGCGGGGATCGGAATCTCAAAGGTGAAGGGCACGCCGACGCGGATCTGGTCCATCGGCACGGCGACCTCCGTCCGGTACGTCTCCGTCGTCTCCTGCTGGCCGTCCGCCCGGGCCCACTCGCCGCCGATGAGCCGCGTGTACACCCGGCGGATGCGCGCGTTCCCCGTGCGGTTCAGCGTGATGCGGCAACCGATCAGCTCCCGCGCGAAGAAGCGGTCGCCGTCCAGCTCGACGTAGACCTCCGGGCCCTCGCCGCCGGAACGGAACCGGACGGGCTGGGCGTACGTGCGCACGCTAGGGCGGTCGTAGAACACGAAGATCTCCGTGCTCCAGACCGTGTCGACCCAGAGCGGGACGTCGAGTCGGGCCGTGAGGGTGTACTTCACGTTCGCGTGGCGGCCGGCGTACGACGGGAGGGCATGGAGCGGGATCTGGAACTTGAACGGGAACCGATACGTCCCGGCGGGAAGCGGGCCTTCCCCACGGAGCGGGAGGCGCCACTGCACGATCGTCGCGGACGAGCGGTACGTATGGGAGTTCTTCCCCGATCCGCGGGTGATCTCCGTATCCTCCGTCCCCTTGAAGTCGACGTACAGGCCGCGGCTCGAGACCTCGCGGGTCGTCTCGATGACGACCGTCCCCTCGATGACCTCGCCCGTGTAGTAGGCGAGGCGCGGGAGTTCCACGGCGATCTCGCGCGGCATCCCTCAACCCCGCGGAGCCGTGAGGCTCACCGCACCAGGAACCGCGTCCCGCAGTACTGGCACGTCGCGATTCCGAATCGGTCGACGTTCGTGGGCGGGCCGCCGCAGTTCGGGCAGCTCAGGGCGACGGGTCCTTGCTGGCCGGCGGGCACCATCGGCTGCTGAATCGGCGGCGGAGGCGGGATGCTCCGGCGGCCTTGTCCCGAAGCGATCGCGATGATGACGACCACAATGACGAACAGAAAGGGGATGCAGAAAAGGAACGGAAAGAACCCTGGGAAGAACGCTCCCGTCAGGGTCGAGAGGAAGATCGACATCACCGCGACCGCGGCGATCACGACGAAGACGACGACCGCGATGAGCTGCGGGGTCGTGCTCCGGCGGGGCGCGGCCGGGTACCAGCTTTGCGGCGGGGGCGGGGGCGGCGACGGGGGCGCGTCCACGGCCCGGGATTGGCGGGGGGCTTAGATGAACACTCCGGGGGCCTTCCTCACGCCCGCAGTTCCTTGATCGTCGCGGGCAGCAGCTTGAGGACGTCCGCGACGAACCCGATGTGCGCGATCTCGAAAATCGGCGCGGTCGGGTCTGTGTTGATCGCGATGATGAGGCCCGCATCCTTCATGCCCGCCACGTGTTGCATCGCGCCGCTGATCCCGCACGCCACGTACAGCTTCGGCCGGACCGTCTTGCCGCTCTGCCCGACCTGACGGGTCTTCGGGAGCCAGTCCATGTCCGTGAGCGGTCGGGATGCGCCGACGACGCCGCCCACGGCCTTCGCGAACTCCTCGACCAGGGGCAGGTTCTCCTTCTTCTGGATCCCGCGGCCGGCCGACACGATGATGTCCGCCGCCGCAAGGTCGATGTCCTGGACGGTCGGCCGCTCGATCCGCTCGAACCGAGTCCGGACTTTCGTCGCGTCGACCGCGACTGTCGTCGGGATGACCGTCCCGCCCGCTGCGGGACCCGCCGCCTTCACGGAGCCCGGTCGGATCGTCACGACGATCGTGCGGTCCGAGCCGATATCGACCTCCGCCTGAACCTTCTCGTTCAGGAGGCGGCGCGTGACGACCAGTCGATTGCCGTCGAGGCGCAGGCCCACCGCGTTGGTCACGAGCGGAAGATCGAGAGCCCCCGCGACCGCCGGCGCGAGATCGTATCCCTGCGCCGTGTGGGCTACCAGCAGGACTCGGGGTTTCGTCGACTCGAGCAGGGCCCGCACCGCCTGCACGTATCCGTCGCCCGTGTACTCCGCCAGGGCCGAGTCCTCCGCCAGGAGGACTTCCACCCCGAGCTTGGCCAGGGCGTCGGCGAGGGCGCGAACGCCTCGGCCAAAGACGGCGACCCGGGCGGCGCCGCCGGACTGCGCCGAGAGGGCTCGACCCGCGGCCACGAGTTCGAACGTCGAAGGCGCGAGCCGTCCTTCGAGGTGCTCGGCGACGATCAGCAGATCCCCCGACGTCGGATCACCTCCGGACGAATCCCTTGTCCCGCAGGAGCGCGGCGAGCTTCTTCGCCTGCTCTTCGATCGATCCCGTCACCATCTCCGCGTGGCCCTTCGCGACGGGCGGCGACAGGCCCCGGACCGCGAACGTGTACGGCGGGGCGAGAGGCGCGGGCGCGATCTCCCGGATCGGCTGGCGCGCGGCCTTCATGATTGCGGGCAGAGGCGCGTAGCGCGGCGTGTTCGCGCCGAATTGGATCGTCAAGAGGGCCGGGAGGGGGACGGTGTAGACCCGCTGCAGCCCGCCTTCGAGCTCCGTCGAGACCTCGAGACCGCCGTCCTTCGCCTCGACGCCGGTGACGACGCTCGCGTGGGGCATCCCGAGGAGCCCGGCGATCAGACCGCCCGTCGCCGAGTTCCCCTGGTCGTCCGACTGTACGCCGGTCAGCACGAGGTCGTGCGGCAACGTCCGGATCGCGGCGGCGAGGATCCGTGCGACCATCCCGACGTCGTACCCGGCATCCTCCATCGGGACGCGGACCGCTTCGTCGGCCCCCTTCGCCAGCGCTTCGCGCAACATCTGCTCGGTCCGCTTCGGGCCGGCGGTGAGGGCGACCACCCGTCCGCCTCGCTTCTCCTTGAGGCGCACCGCTTCCTCGAGGGCGTACTCGTCCGCGCCGTTGATCTTGTAGTTCAGCGCGTCCCGTCGGATGTCCTTCCCGTCCGCGGCGATCTGGAATTGCAGGTCGGGATTCGGGATCTGCTTGAGGCACACGACGACGTTCAGGGCCACGACGAACGCGAGGAGGAACGGACGCTATTTCAAGCTTCCCCAAAGCATGGGGGAATCGACTGCATCCCGGCATTCAGAAACGCCTTTGCCGGACCAAACCATGCGGTGCCGCAACGGCGAGGTGAGATCGATGGTTGATTCTCCTTGGAAATCCGTCGGCAGGGCCGATTCGGCACAGGAGTAACTTGGTCCTCCTGTCGTACCTTCCGCTGAGAGGCTACCGCAGGATGCTGACCCTCATGCGTCGGTCGAGGGCCGTCTCCGGTCAGCTCGCGTCCACGCCGGGTCTCATCGGGTTCACGTTCCGGGCGAAACTCCTCCGCCATCGATTCTGGACGCTCTCCGCCTGGGAGGACGAAGCGGCGCTCACGGCGTTCGTCGGGAAGGCTCCCACCTCGACGCGATGAAGGTGCTCGGGCCGTACATGGGGGACGCCGCGTTCTTCCGCTGGAGCGTGAAGGGACACGAACTCCCGTTGCGATGGCACGACGCGCTGCGTCGGATGCCGTCCCCGCGGGCTTGATCGCGGCGCTTCGTCGCGGCCGCCTAGGGAAAGATGCCGCGCCACTTGTACGCTTCGACGACGCGGGCGATCGCCACCATGTACGCGGCCTGTCGCATGTCGACCTTCTTCGCTTCCCGCATGTCCCAGACGCGGTTGAAGGCGCTCACCATGATGCCTTCGAGCTTCTCATCGACGTCTTTTTTCGTCCAGAAGAATTCGGACAGGTTCTGCACCCACTCGAAGTACGACACGGTCACGCCGCCGCCGTTGGCGAGGATGTCCGGGATCACGAGGATGCCGCGCTTGTGCAAGATGTCGTCCGCCTCGGGCGTCGTCGGACCGTTCGCCCCTTCCGCGACGATCTTTCCTTTGATCCGGGGCGCGTTCTCCGACGTCAGGATACCTTCCAGCGCGCACGGGGCGACGATGTCGACGGGGAGCTCGATGAGTTCCTCGTTCGTGATCTCCCGCGTCCCCGGGAATCCGACGACGCTCCCGGTCTTCTCCTTGAACGCGAGGACCTCCTTCGGGTCGAACCCCTTGTCGCTGAAGATGCCGCCCTTCGAGTCGGAGACCGCGACGATCTTCGAGCCTTGCTCGTCGTGCATCAAGCGGGCGTAGTGGGATCCGACGTTCCCAAAGCCTTGGACCGCGACGCTCGCGCCCCGCAGGTTCAGCTTCACCTTCTTGCCCGCCTCGCGGGTGGCGTACATCATGCCTCGCGACGTCGCTTCATCGCGGCCGAGGGAGCCGCCGATCACGAGCGGCTTGCCCGTGACGACACCAGGCATCGCGAAGCCCTTGTTCATCGAGATCGTGTCCATGATCCACGCCATCGTCTGGCTGTCCGTGTACACGTCGGGCGCGGGGATGTCCTTCTCCGGGCCGATGATGATCGATATCTCGGACGCGTACCGGCGGGTCATGCGCTCGAGCTCGTCCTTCGACATCTCCTTCGGATTGCAGATGACGCCGCCTTTCGCGCCCCCGTACGGGATGCCCATGACCGCGCACTTCCACGTCATCCAGCACGACAGGGCGCGGACCTCGTCGAGGGAGACGTTCCAGTGGTACCGGATCCCGCCCTTGAACGGCCCGATCGCGTCGTTGTACTGCACGCGGTAGCCGGTGAACACCCGGATGTGGCCGTCGTCCATCTTGACGGGGAAGTGCACCGTGAGCTCGCGACGCGGATTCTTCAGAACCTCGAGCATGCCCGAGTCCAAGTTGAGCTTCGTGCCGGCCCGGTCGATCTGCTCTCGGGCGATCTCAAAGGGATTCAACGTTTCCTTCGCTTTCGCCATGACAACCGCCTCCCGATATCCGACGGACATCGAAGGTGGCCGCGAGTAGGGAGGTCCGCTATTAAGCATTGTGGCCGGAGTTTCTGCGGGCGATTTCCACGCCGCCTCAGCGGCCGATGTCCGCGTAGTCGCGGGGATCGATGACGTGCCGCGGGGTGTCGCCTCGCAGGAAGCGCAGGACGTTGTCGAGCGCCGCCTCCATCGCGGCGGCGCGTTGCCCCGGGACCATCGGCGCGACGTGCGGCGTCATCACGACGTTCGGCAGGTCCTGGAACGGGCGGTGGAACGGCCGGCCCTCCTTCGTCGACGGGTACGTCCACCAGGTGTCGAGCGCGGCGCGGAACGCCGGATGGGTCTTGAGGTGATCGAAGAGGTCGTCCTCGACGATGAGCTTGCCCCGGGCGATGTTCACGAGGATCGCGTCCCCCTTCATCGACGCGAGGAAGCGGCGATCCACGAGCCCGTGCGTCGCGCGGGTCAAGGGCAAAGCGAGGACCACGACGTCCGCGGCGGGCAGCTCGTTCGAGAGGCCTTCAATCGTCACGGTCGCGTCCGCCGAGCCGGGGTCCGAGCGACGCGTTCGGGTGACGCCGACCACGCGCATGTCGAACGCCTTGCAGCGGCGCGCGATCTCGGCGCCGATTCCGCCCATCCCGAGGATCAGGACGGTCGACCCCGCGAGGCCTTTGTTCGTGACGCCCTGATGGAAGATGCCCCGCCGGATCTCATCCGTCCGGGCGGGGATGTCTTTCGCCGCCGCGAGCAGGAGGGCCATCGCGTGCTCCGCGACCGAGACGTTGTACGCCCCCGCATTTCCGCAGACGATGGCGCCCGGAGGGAACCGCTCGAACGGCAGGTGATCGACGCCGGCGACGAGCGACTGAATCAGCCGCACCTGCGGCGCCTTCGCGCGGAAGTCTTTCGGGAACTCCCGGGGGAAGCCCATCGTCACGATGACGTCCGCCGTCGCCCAGGCCGCCTCCCGCTCGCCTTCGGGGAGATCTTCGAGCATCACGGGCTCGAAGGCGCCGAGGGCCTTGCGGCCGGCGACCGCGCGGCGCTCCGCGTCCATGGGGGAGGTGAAGAGGACGCGGGGCATCGCAGCACCCCGAGGCGACAGGAGGACTTGGCCCTTTCGGACCGTGAGACGCGCGGTCCACGCAATATTATGAACGCCCTCCGTCTTCCGCCCTCGGTGGCCCCTTGCCGTTCCGATTCCTGTACACGGGCATTCGAGTAAGGGATATGGAAGAATCCGTCCGGTTCTACACCGAAGTTCTCGGAATGACGCTCGTCGAGCGTATGACGACCGCTCCGACGAAAGGCGAGGTCGCGACCCTACGAAGTCCCGGTTCGGAGCAGGAACTCGAACTCAACTTCTACTCGGAAAGCAGCCCGTTCTGGGCCCCATACGCGAACGGCGAAGATCTCGACCACCTCGCTTTCGAGGTTGAGGACCTCCCGGCGACCGTCGAAGACCTGCGAAAGAAGGGCGTGGAGATTGTTGTCGAGCCGTATTCCATCGGAGACTGGAGCGAGGGCTACGTTCGCGACCCGAACGGAATCTGGATTGAGCTGCTCCAGAAATAGTCCCCGCTAAGCCCACGTTCAGCATTCCGAGTACCCGCACGAGTGGCACTTCACGCAGCCCTCCTCGAAGACGAGGGGCTTGCCGCACTCCGGGCACTCGGGGTTCAGGCCTTTCCGCAGCAACTCCGCGGCATCGCGCGATTCCTTCTCCAGCTCGACGTCCGTCTCGACGGCGCCGCCGAGCTCGTCGTACGTCTCCACGGCCGGCTGGATGCCGGTCTTCTGCATCCCGATGTGCCGCTTGATCGCCTTCGCGATCGCGTCGGGGATCGAGTACACACGCTCCCCATGGTCGACGGCGATCCGCGGGCTGCGGATGCCCTCGAGCTGGTCGATGATCTCGTCGACCGGGACGCCGGACCGGAGGCACAGGGACACGAGGCGCGCGATCCCCTCCGTGAAGGAAGCGGTGTAGCCGCCCCCGCGGCCGATCTGGGCGAAGACCTCGAACAGGCCTTTCTCGTCCTCGTTGACCGTGACGTACAGGGCGCCGTATCCGGTGAGGATCTTCTGCGTGCGGCCCGTAATCACGTCGGGGCGGGCGCGGGGCCGCAGGGCGACGGGCTCCGCCGGGACCTCGACGCGGACCTCCTTCGGCTTCGCCGCCTCCGCGACGCCGATGTTCAGGACCTGGTCCTCCCGCGAGCCGTCGCGGTACACGGTGATGCCTTTGCACTTCAGGTCATAGGCCAGGAGATACGCTTTCTTGACGTCCTCGACGGACGCCTCCCGCGGCATGTTAATCGTTTTGCTCACTGCCGCATCACAGTGGTCCTGGAAGGCCGCCTGCATCCGCACATGCCACTCCGAGGCGACGTCGTGGGCCGTTGCGAAGACCCGCTGCCACTTCCCGGGGACGTCTTTCAGGCCGCGTGGAGATCCATGGTTGTCGAGGATCTTCTGCACGAGGTCGTCCCGCCAGAAGCCTTCGCGCTTTGCGACTTCCTCGAAATAGTCGAGGAAGTAGGGGAGCTCCTCGCCTTCCATGACGCGCTTGTACCAGATCAGGCTGAACTCCGGCTCGCAGCCGCCGGATGTGTCGGCTATCATCGAGAGCGTGCCGGTCGGCGCGACGGTCGTCACGTAGGAGTTGCGGAGCCGAAGGCCCTTCTCTTGGTGGCGGCTACCTTCCCACGCGGGATAGACACCGCGCTCCTCCGCGAGGTTCGCGCTCTCATTATATCCGGTTTCCTGGATAAATCGCATGATTTTGCGGCCCCATTCGACTCCCTCCTTGGAGTCGTACGGGACCTCGAGCATGAAGAGCATGCGGGCGAAGCCCATTACACCGAGGCCAATCTTGCGTGTGGCTCGCGTCATTTCCTCGATCTGCTTGACCGGGTACGCGTTCATGTCGATGACGTCGTCGAGCATGCGGACCGTGGCACGAATCGTTCCTTCGAGTCTCTTCCAGTCGACGTCCCAGCGACCCGCGGCGCTGCGCCTCATGTGACGCGCGAGATCAATGGAACCAAGATTGCAGGACTCGTACGGCAAGAGCGGTTGTTCGCCGCACTGTCGGACAACTATACCATTGCAGACCATGGAATGAGAAGCAGCTTCGGTCAGATCAAACACTTCGCGATCTCCCACTTGCTCTTTGGTTTTCAAAGGATCCTCGAATTTTGTCTGATAGAAACGAGGATACCGCACATGGGAGAGTTCGGCCTGTTTTTCGTCGAGAAAACCTACCTCGCACTCGAAACGATGCCTTGACTCTCCGAAAATGAAAAGCTCGTATAGCACGCCATCGGAGCCGTATACCCGACGCTCTCCAGACTTTGTCACATACGCGAACAGTGCCATCCGCGGAGCGCGACTTCGGTTTAGAATCCGAGACCGGATTCCGAGGTTGAGGAGAAGCAGTTGCACGCCTCGGAGCAGCTTGCGGCTTTTCGATGTCAGCGCGATTCCAGAGCTGTTGCAATTGCGATGATCCCGTATCGTTCCGTCCGCCGTAAACAAGCCTTGCAGGAACCCGACGACGGCTGCACGCGGTGCGGCAAACAAGAATCGTGGGACTTCCTTCTCCGCGGAGTCCACGGGCCTCACCCCGAGTTTCTCGAAGAAGTCGACGAAGAACCGTGAGTGATACGAGAGGTGGTAAACTCCGTTTGCCATCTTGACCCCGCGAATGTTGCGCCCGTACCAACGGTTCAGGATTGGCCGAAGGGTCGCGAACACTGGCGCGTCGCTCTTTGCGAAGGTGAACCCAACACGGCAATTCTTGTCGCCCGATCGGAGCCAGCCGTCGCCGACCAGCCAGCCCACGACGAGACCAAGTTCGCGAGACCACTCAGTCGGAAGATTGAGCACTGTTGTCTTCCCGTTTTCTCCGATGTAGACGTTGGAGGGCTTGAACGGGAGTTGCTTGTCTTCCGGAAACCTTCCTTCCCCGGATTGAATCAAGAGTTTGTGCTCGCCCGGCACCAAGTCCTCGATGGGAACCCAGCCGGCAGTCGTCAGGACCTTGTGATCCGCGGTCGCGGTGAGTTCGAATCCTGATTTGGTCGCCACCTTCCAAACCGGTTTCACGCCGGTCCGCCACGCGGCCACCATGGGCCCGAGTCGGGTGCCCTGCTCCGTTTGATCGCGACTCGCGAGCAACATACCGTTCGACTCCGTGACGACCTCAGCAGGCACTCGACGATCCGTGACGAGAGAAATACCGCCATTCGGATAGCGGTCCGCGATCTCTTCAATCGGAATCAGCCCGAGCTCCGTCGAAACCAAGGTGTCGCTCGTCACACATGGATTCGTCGCCTCCATGTCTCCGACATTTGGCGTCGGCTGGCGGCGGTTGTTCTCGTCGATGAAGAAGAGCCCTGGTTCGCCGTTCTTCCAAGCCTGGAACGCAATCTTGTCCAAGACTTCCCGCGCATCGAGTTGCCCTACGACCTCATGGTTCCTCGGGTTCACCAAGTCGTATTTCGTGCCGGCTTTCATGGCTTCCATGAATTTGTCGGTGATCGCGACGGAGATGTTGAAGTTCGTAACCTCGGTCGTCTTGTCTTTGCATGTGATGAATTCGAAGATGTCGGGATGATCGACGCGGAGGATACCCATGTTGGCACCCCTTCGCTTCCCGCCTTGTTTCACGGTCTGCGTCGAGGCGTCAAAGATCTTCATGAACGATACGGGGCCAGAGGCGACGCCCATCGTGGACTTCACAAAATCGCCCTTCGGCCGCAGGCGTGAAAATGCAAAACCGGTTCCGCCGCCCCCTTGGTGGATTAGAGCTTGTTGCTTGAGAGCGTCAAAGATGCCGACGAGGCTGTCGTCGACCGGAATCACGAAACACGCAGAGAGCAACTGCAACTCGAGCCCCGCGTTCATCAACGTCGGGCTGTTTGGCAGGAACTCGAGGTTCGCCATGAGCCGGTAAAACCGCCGCGCGGTTTCCTTGACGCGGGCCTCGTCGGCCCCGTAGTTCCGTTCCGCCTGCGCGAGGTTCCAGGCGACCCGGGCGAACAGCTCTCTTGGGGTCTCGATGACCTTCCCTTTGTCGTCCTTCTTCAGGTAGCGCTTCTGGAGGACGCGGAGCGCATTCTCCGTCAGCCTCGGATCCGGCTCGCCCGCGACGATTTCGATGGCTTTCGACTCAGAAACCTTGACTTCTTCCATCGGGAAACCCTCTCCACGCGGGACGGGACGCCGTGTAGCCTACTCGGGGACCCCATCCCTGGGGGTGAGCGCAGCCAACCCGGTCACCGGGTATATTACTTTTTGAACCACGTATGTTACCAGCAGCGCCCTCGGCTGTTACCATATCTGTTACCACACCCACCGGCCATACGGGTCCGCCAGGCATGAATGTGCGGGGAGGACCCCTGAAACTACGTCCTCGAGGCGACGGCTTCAGAGGAAAGGAAGGGGTACGACCCTCGCCGGATGCGACGTCCCGCGGATATCGACCTCGACGCGGGTTTGTGGCGCCGCGTGCTCGCGATTGACGAAGGCGAGGGCGATCCCCACACGCAGACTCGGGGACATCGTGCCGCTCGTGACCCGACCGATCGGCGTTCCACCGGACACGACGGCACACCCGTGGCGGGGGATTCCGCGGTCCTCCACGCGCACGCCGACGAGCCGCGGATAGTCGTCCCGCGCCCGTTGCGCCTCGAGCGCCTCGCGGCCCACGAACGGACGGTCCCACTTCACGAGCCACGCGCTATTCACCTCGAGCGGCGTCTGCCGGCCGTCGAAATCCTGCCCCGAGAGGAGGTAGCCCTTCTCGAGCCGCAGCGTGTCCCGCGCCCCGAGGCCGATTGGCTTCAGGCCGACGTCGGCGCCGGCGGCCAGGAGGGACGACCAGACCCACACGCCCTCGGGGGCGGCCGGGAAGAGCTCGAACCCCGCCTCGCCCGTGTAGCCCGTCCGCGTGACGAGGAACGAGGCCCGTCCACCGGATGCGGACGGGTCCCCTCGGGGCCCCTTGGCGGGGCCGTCGGACGGCGAGCCCCCCCACCCCTGGATTTCCGGTGGAACCGCGCGGGGCCGGGACCCCCACGGCGCCGGCGGCACGAAGTCGATCGAGGCGGCCCCGAACGGCCGGATTGCCGCGAGGTCGACCGAGGTGAAGCGCTGCAGCAGATCCGGCGCGCGCGGACCCTGGAGGGCGAGGCACAGGATTCGCTCGGTGCGGTCGTCCAGCGTCAGAGGGGAGAGGTGGCCCCGCAGCCACTCCACGACCGCGGGACGAGGCCCCGCGTTGCACACGACGAAGTACCGGTCCGGGGCGAGGCACGTCACGATGACGTCGTCGAGGATCGTGCCGTCGTCCCGTAGGAGATGCGTGTACCGCGCCCGTCCCGGCGTCGTCGGGAGGACGTTCGCGCTGAGCCGGTCGAGCGCATCGTGCGCGCCCTCGCCCTCGACGAAGAGCTTGCCCATGTGGCTGACGTCGAAGAGCCCCGCGGCCCGGCGGACCGTGAGGTGCTCGTCCACGATGCCGGCGTACTGCAGCGGCATCTCCCATCCGCCGAACTCGATGAACCGCGCGCCGGCCTCCCGATGCGCCCCGTACAGCGCGGTCCGCAGTGCCATCCGCCTCCCGATGGCGGGCGGCGGATGAAAGCCTTCCCACCCGGCAAAGCTTATGCGCGGTCGCCTCATAGCCGCGGGCCACCATGGGCCTGTTCCGCGAGCTGCGCTACGAGTTGAGCGCGCTCTTCTTCGCCCTCGGGGTCCTCGGCGTCGTCTTATCGTTCACGCAATACCTGATCCCGACGCAGAGCCCACCGTGGCTGCAGTCGATCCATCAGGCCGTCGGGCAGTACGTCGTCTGGGAGGCGTTGCTCGGCCTGCTCACGGTCCTGGGCGGGGGCTTCTACTTCGTCGACACGATCCGGAAGGAGCGAGAGTTCGACCGCCTCGTCTCGACGACGTCCAAGGAGCTCTTCGTGAAGAACATGAAGCGGCTCGAGGAGCTGACGTACGATCACCTGCCGTCCGCGTACGAACGGCGGTTCCTCGACAAGAAGCGGGAGTTTCACATCCGCGGCTGATCATCCGAGGTCGCGGGCGAGCACGAGGCGTCCGAGCGACTCCGCGGCCGCCCGGTCCCTCGGCCGGCATCGCACGACGACGTCGATGCGGTCCGCGCGGTGGTCCGCCGACACGACCTCCGTGTGCTCGTACAACCAGTGCAGTTTCCCGCCGGCGTCCGAGTCCTGGACGAGCACCAGGTGCAACTCGATCGGATAGGCGAACGCCCGATGGATCGCCTCTCGGAGTTCCGGGAGGCCCTGGCCGGTCCGCACGGAGATCGGGAGGGCGGCCCGGTGGAACTCCGATTCCGCGAGGAGCCGGGCCCTCGCCGTCGCCGTGGCCTCGGACAAGAGATCCGCCTTCGTGAGGATCGGCACGACGACGTCCGCGGACACGTTCGGGAAGAGGGTCCGGGCGGCGAGGCGCACCTTCCGCCGGATTTCGTCGTCCGAATCGACCGCGTCCACGAGCAGGAGGATCAAGTCCGCGCGCAGGATCTCCTCGAACGTCGCGTTGAAGGCCTCGACCATCCAGAACGGCACGCCGTCGACGAAGCCGATCGTGTCCGTGAGCAGGATGCGTTTGCGCGTCCCGACGAGGCTCCGCGTCGTCGTCGCGAGCGTCGAGAACATGCGGTCCTCGACGAGAACGTGCTCGTCCGTCAGGGCGTTGAGCAACGACGACTTGCCCGCGTTCGCATACCCGGCGAGGGCGACGAGATGGTAGCCGCGGTCCTTGCGGACGCCCCGCCGGACCTCCCGCTCGCGGCGGATCGTCCCGAGCTCGTCGCGGATCCGTTTGATCCGTCGCTTCACGGTCTCGTAGTACGCGTCGACGCGCTGCGCACCGCCCGCCATGAAGCCGGGCCGCTCGCCGATGTCCGTCTCGTGAATCCACTCGCGGAGGAGCGGGACTTCGTATTGCAGGAGGGCGAGTTCCACTTGCAGCTTGCCTTCCCGGCTCGAGGCGCGTTGCGCGAAGAGCTCGAGGAGGACCCGCAGGCGGTCGTAACACTCGACGCCGAGATTCCGCTCGAGGACGTGGTGCATCGTCGGGCGCAGCTCGCCGTTGAAGACGACCGCATCGACGCCTCCCGCCTCGACCCGCTTCCGGATTTCGTCGAGCTTCCCTCGCCCGACGAACGTGCGGCCGTCCGGGTGGTCGCGCCGCTGGACGATCGTGTCGGCGATGCGGTGTCCGGCCGAGGCGAGGAGGGCCGTGATCTCCTCGACGTGGGGGGTGAGGGAGACCAGGAGGACGTCCAACGGCTCTCAGAACACCCCGGAGCCCCAAAAGGATTTCCAGAGGAAATCGAGGGGTGGGGGCCATCGGGCCCTCGCCGTCCGGCGGGTCCTGTTAACCTTAAGTAAGGTTAAATCGTTCCCGAAGCCGTGCAGATCGGCTGTGGCCTGACCACGAAGGAGATCCGCGGTCGGCCCTACCTGTACTTCTGGCACTACGAGGAGCGGGGCGGTCGCCGGGTCCAGGTGTTCCAGTACCTCGGCTCCGCCCGATCCGAGGCGGCCCGGCAGCGGCTCGCGGAGGCCCTCGACGCGTACCTCGAACGAGCGGGCGGGGAGCTCCGGCGCCGACGGGCGGAGATCCTGGCGCGGCTCCCGCCGGCGTGAGACAACGGCTTATACGGCCGGCGGCCATCGGAACCGAGGCCATGCGCGTGCGGGTCCGGCTCTTCGCCACGTACCGGGAGATCGCGGGCGAAGGCGCGCTGCCGTGGAACCTCCCGGACGGCGCGCGGCTCCGGCAGCTCGTGGACGCCCTCGTCGGGACGTACCCGCGGCTCGCGGCCCACGCGGACACGATGCTCTTGGCCGTGAATCTGAACTACGCCTCCCCCGACGTCGTATTGCACGACGGGGACGAGGTCGCCGTGATGCCGCCGGTGAGCGGGGGTCGGACGTGATCGCCATCCAGCGGTCCCGCATCGACGTGGCGTCCGTCGTGGACGGCGTCCGTCGGGATGACGCCGGCGCCGTCGTCGTGTTCCTGGGAAGCGTGCGGGCCGACGCGGGCGTCCGCGCCCTGGAATACGAGGTGTACGTGCCGATGGCCGAGAAAGCGTTCGCGGCGCTCGTCGAGGGCGCGAAGTCGAAGTTCGAGGTCCTTGAGATGTCGATCGTGCATCGGGTCGGGCGCGTGCCGGTCGGCGAGGACTCCGTGGTCATCGCGTGCTCCGCCGCCCATCGCGGTGCGGCCTTCGCCGCGTGCTCCTGGGCGATGGACGAGGTCAAGCGGATCGTGCCGATCTGGAAGACCGAATCCGAGAGAGGACCCGACCGCCCCAGGCCTCGCCGAAGACTCGGCACCAGGAAGAAAGATTGAGCTCGATGAGGGGCACGTCCGAGCAAGTGAAGTCGCACGAAAGCCGTGGCCATCGGACCGGGTACAGCCCCAAGCACGATGCGGTCGCGTGACTGATCTGCGAGGAATGGTTGGAGTCGACGTGCCACGCGCCTCTGTGCGAGTTCTGCTCTAACCGTCCGGCCCGACCTTCCGGTGAGATCGGAGGTCCGTGGGACGAGGATCCGCTCCGCTGAGAAATACGGCCGGGGTCGCATCGACCCCGCGCCACGATCCCCCGTGAGGGGGAAAGAGGTTCGCCCTGCATCCGCCTAGAAAGAAATCAGGCTCGCAAGCGCGTTCGCCGCGGTGCACGCGGCCTGGTCGTAGAACCGATACCAGTTCGCGCCGTGGGTCCGGGCCTGCTCCGGGATGTGGTCGTTCATGTGAACGCACATCGCGTGCTTCGGCCCTTCGCTCGCCCTCGCAGGAGGCGGTGTCGGCGGAGTACTCGGCGTCGTGCCGCCACCCGTTCCCGTGTTCCCGGTGTCCGTGTTCGGCTCGTTCACCGCGACGTTCGTCGATGTCGCGGTCGGCCGCAAGGCGTAGGCCGCAAAGGCCCCCACCACGGTCACGGCCAGGATCACGGCCACTGCCAGTTTTCGCCGTGTCATGTGTTCGCCTCTTTGTTTCGTGTCGCGCAGGTCGCGATGGCGCGGTCAAAGGACGTCATGTCGGGAGGCCGCGGAGCGGTCGCCCGTCCCATCCGTTCGGTCACGCGCATCCCATCCGCACGCTGCCGTCGAGAGGCCCGGGCATCATACATAACGCTTTTCGCGTCCGACGTCGCGACTTGACAACGTCCTTGCGCGCGCGCGTGGCGCCGCCGGGATTTGCGTCGGACGTGCGCGTTGCAATTGACAAAGGACGCACAGAGAAATAGCGCGCGGCGTATCGCAGGCCGTCATGGCGAAGATGGTCGACATCGGTGGGAAGCCAGACGTCCACCGGCGTGCCGTGGCCTCCGGTTCGATCCGGCTCAAGCCTGCGACGGTCCGCGCGATCCGCGCCCGTCGCGTCGAGAAAGGGGATCCCATCGCCGCCGCGGAGGTCGCCGCCCTTCAGGCGATGAAGGCGGTGTGGCAGGTCCTCCCCCACACCCATCCGGTCCCGAT
>DASPZJ010000029.1:0-2671 GCA_035636315.1 Thermoplasmata archaeon | reverse complement strand
CGCCGGAGCCCAGGGCCGGATCAACGGGCTCGTGAACGGGACGCAGTTCGTGCGATCCGGAAGGTCGCCCGCGCAGCTCATGGGCCCGTCCCGTCGCGTGCGGTACGCGGCCATCGCCTCCGGGACGCTGGTCGCCATCGTCATCGCCGCTCTCCTGTTCGTCCCGGTCCCCGGCCCGACATCTCCGATCTCCATCGACGGCTCCTTCGCCGACTGGGGGCCGGTCCCGAAGTTCGACGCCGCGACCCAGGCGACGAATCCCGACATCTCCATCGCCCAGTACGCGTCGCTGTTCGATCGCGACTCCCTATACCTCTTCGCCTCGACGCAAGGGTCGACGTTCGGCGATTCGGGCGGATTCGACGGCGCATACTTCCTGATCGATGCGGACGGAAACGCATCGACGGGCCTGTCGTTCGACGGGATCGGGGCGGATTCGGTCGTCGACGTGTTCGGCGGGAATCACTCGCTCGCCGGTGCGCGCATGTACTCCTTCCCAGCCGGGGCCGAGGTCAATTGGAGCCAGCGGCAGGCGCGAGGATTCGTGTTGGCGGCGTCTTCCGATCAAGGCGTGGAGGCGAAGGTCTCGAAGTACGACATCGACCGATTCGATCCCGCGAACTTCCGGATCCTGGTGTACATGGATGACTTCCGCGGGGAATCGAGTCGCAGCCTCGCCGGTCTCGGCCCGGAGGGTGGAGCCGTCCTCCTCGAGGTGTCGTCCTTGACCTCCGTCCTGAACGCCGGTCCGACCCCGCTCTTCACGATCCGGGTCCGCGCGCTCGGCATCCCGGCCGCCGCGACGTGGGCCGCAACCTCGATCCGGTTGAACGCCACCCCCGGCGCTTTCGTATCCCTCTCGGCGGAATCCGTAACCTTGACCCAGGGCCAGCCGGCTCCCGTGATCACGGCGTCGGTCTCGGCCCCGGGATTTTTGCCCGGGCAGTCCGTCCAGGTCGACGTGACCGGGGCGTCGGCGAGTAACGGAGCGTTCGCACCGCTGCCTGTCTTCGTGCACGGCGGGCCCGTCCGCGCCTACTTCGTTTCCTCGCCGTCCGTGGTGCGGATCGACGGCCTCTTCGCGGACTGGGTCGGACGGGACGTCCCCGACTCGGACCCAAGTCCCGTCAACGATTCGAATGTGAACATCGTCCGGTACGGCGCGGCGGTGGACACGTCGACCGCCTACTTCCACGTCGCCGTCGCCGGCGACTTGCTCGAGGGCGCGGTCCCGGAGCGGATCGTGCCGTGGCCTCCCGGCCAGGGAGGAAACACATCCGGCCGACCGATTCCCCTTCCCCGCCAGACGGGGGAAGACATCCTTCGCGTCTACATCGACCTGAACGCGACGGACACGACGGGGACATGGATCGGCGGGATCTACGCCGACTACCTGTTCGAGATCCGAGGCGAAGGAGGTCGGATCACGTCCCGCTCCCTCTCGGCCTGGTCGTCCGGATGGACGAGCGTCCCCCTTCCCGGCGTGGCCCTTGCGAAAGACGACGTCCAGATTGAGGGCTCCCTCGCGATCGGGCCGACGACGAACCAGACGCAGATGGTGTTCGCGTCGACGGATTGGTCCGCAGCGGGCGACGATACGATCTCGATCCCAGCCCCCTCGTCCATCCGGCCCGCTTCGATGGGTTCGGGGGTTTCCGCCTCGGACGAGCCCGGGCTCGTCATCATGTCCGGCACCAACCCGCTCACAGCGCACGCCACGCCGCTCACCATCGAACCGACGGTCGACGGGAACTGCGGCACCTCCTCCGGGGAGTACGAAGGCGCCGAGGTCGCGAACAACTCGAACCTCCGCTTCCTCGTGGGGAGCCGGCCGGAGAGCTCCTATGTCTTCCTGTGCTTGGAGGTGACTTCGGATGTGACGAATGACTCTGCGCAGGACTGGGGTGAGTTGCTCTTCGACCCGAATCCCGCGGGCAACATCACGCCGCAATCGGACGATCGACGGTTCACCGTGACGAGCGGAAACTCATCGAATCTCGCCGCGTACAAAGGCGATGGAGCCGGATGGGTCGTTTGCGGGGGCGATTGTGGCGGGGCCGAGGAGGGCTATGGCCGCTTGAATGGCTCGAAGGAAGTGTACGAGTTCAAGATTCGGTATTCCGACATCTGGGGGACCGACACCCCGTCACCGAACGCCGTCGCTGGGTTTGCGATCATCGCGCACGATCAAACGACCGCGAGGAATTTTGTTTGGGGCGCGGACGACGTGAGTGAGGCGAATCCGAACACCTGGGGCTTCATTCAGATTCCCGAGTTCCACGAAGTCCTGATCCCGGTCGTCGGCTCGCTCTTACTCGTCGCGGTGTTCGCGCGACGTCGACGTCTCGATGGGTAAGACCTCCGCACCGCCAAGGTACTTGTGCCGGGAGGCCGATGGTCGCCCCGTGGAGTTGGGGGTCGTTGGGAAACCGAACGTCGGCAAGTCGACGTTCTTCGCGGCAGCGACGCTGGCGCCGGTGCAGATCGCGAACTATCCTTTCACGACGATCGACGCGAACCGCGGCGTCGCTTACGTGCGCAAGTCGTGCCCCCACGTCGAAATCGGACGACCGTGCAAGCCGAACAACGCGCCGTGCAAGGATGGGACCCGCCTCATCCCGGTCGAGCTGCTCGATGTCGCGGGGCTCGTGCCGAAAGCCCACGAGGGCCG
>DASPZJ010000028.1:0-15036 GCA_035636315.1 Thermoplasmata archaeon | reverse complement strand
GGAGTATTGGGAAATCGACCCGGCGTGGCACTCCCTCTCGAGCCGTAACATCTACACGGTGCCGAAACACCCGGAGCTCCCGTTCCTCGACCCGCACTGGATCGTCCGCGCGGACGGCCGGCGCGAGATCGGGCCGAACGCGGTGCCGGTCCCTGGGCCCTTCACGTACCGAGGGTGGATCGACGATCCGAAGGAGGCCGTCGCGAAACTCCTCGAACGGCCCTTCCGGAACAAGTTGCGGGCGATCGTGAACCCGGACTTCGTCACGCTTGCGTCGGAGGAGTGGGCGTCGTCCGTCTCGAAACGCGTCATGGCCGATCGGGTGCGGGAGTTCCTCCCGGCCCTGCGGGACGAGTACCTCACGCGACCGGGGACTGCGGGCGTGCGGGCGCAAGTGATCGACCGCCACGGAACGTTCGTGAAGGAGGCAATCGAGATCGTGGGCCCGCGCTCGTACCACATCACGAACTACAATTCGCCCGGGGCCACGGGCGCGCCCGCGTATGCGGCGTGGACCGTGAACCGCATCGCTCGGAGCGGCGCGCTCGACCATCTCAAGCCGAAGCCGGCGAAGGCCACGGGCCTCGGGGACTTCGAGGCGATCTGCGCCGCGATCGACGCGCCCGCGCCGGAGCCGAGCAGGGCCATGGCGGCTACCTGAGCGGACCCGAAAAGTTAACCTTAAACAAGGTTAACCGGAGACGGGAGCTGACGTTCACACCACGGCCTTGCGTCGTCACCTAAAGCTTCACGAGCCCGCTCCCGATGCCGTCCCGATGCCGTCCCGGTTGCGGCTCACCGTCCGGCCCCTCGGACGCGCGGACCCGATGGCGCTGTTCCGTCGCGTGCGCCGAGGCCGACGGCCCTTCTTCCTCGATTCCTCCCTCGGCGACCCCGAGCTCGCACGGTACTCGTTCCTCGGGTCGGATCCGATCGGCTGGTTCCGCAGCCGCGGCCGACGCGCGGCCTTCGCGGGACCGTGGGGCGAGGAGTCCCGACTCGGCAATCCGCTCGAAGCCCTCGGCCGATTCCTCGATGGACTCCCGTGGGCCACGGCCGGCACGCCCGCGTACCCGTTCCTCGGGGGCGTCGTCGGCTACTTGTCGTACGACCTCGGACGGATGCTCGAGACGCTGCAGGATCGCAAGGCGCCCGACCTGCAGATCCCGGACATCCATCTCGCCGTGTACCCGAGGGTCATCGTGATCGACCGCCTCTGGGGCGAGGCCTTCGTCATCGCGCCGCGCGACCGGATCGCGTTCGAACCCCCGCCGATCCCCGAGGACCTCGCGGTGCCCGCGGATCCCGAGCCGATCGAGCCGCTGCCCGCCGAGGTCTACATCGACACGATCCGCGAGGCGAAGCGCGCGATCTTCGAAGGCGAGATCTACCAGGTGAACCTCTCGCATCGACTCGCCCTCCCGATCCAGGGCACGCCGGAGTCCGCATACGAGCGTCTGCGTTCGCGCACGCCGTCGACGTTCGGCGGGTACCTCGACGCGGACGACCACCGCATCCTCTCCGCGAGCCCGGAGCGGTTCCTCCGCGTCCGCGGGCGGGACATCGAGACGCGGCCGATCAAGGGCACGCGCCCCCGGGGCCGGACGCCCTCGGAGGATCAGGCCCTCGCGGACGAACTCCGGTCGAGCGAGAAGGACGCCGCGGAGAACGTGATGATCGTCGACCTCGAGCGGAATGATCTCGGGAAGGTCTGCGACTTCGGGAGCGTTCACGTTCCGATGTTGCGGGGCTTGCGGTCCCTCCCGAACGTGCATCACCTGGAGAGCATCGTCCGCGGGAGCTTGCGCGCGGACGTCACGATCCCCGACTTGATCCGCGCGACGTTTCCCGGCGGCTCGATCACCGGGGCGCCGAAGCCGCGCGCGATGGAGATCATCGAGCGTCTCGAGCCGCATCGCCGGGGCGTGTACACGGGCGCCCTCGGGTACGTTTCGTGGGACCGCTCCCTCGACTGGAACATCGCGATCCGGACCGCCACCGTCATCGGTCCGACGGCGTACTTCGCGGTCGGGGGCGGCATCGTGGCGGATTCCGATCCGGAGGCGGAGTACCAGGAGACGCTCGACAAACTCCGCGGGCACGCGGAAGCCCTGACGGGCGACCGCGTGGAGGTGACCTCGGACGGCCTTCGCGTGGCTTGACGGCGTCGTCGTCCCGGAGGAAGAAGCCCGCGTCCCGATCCGGGACCGCGGTTTCGCGTACGGCGACGGCTGCTTCGAGACGATCCGCATCCATCGCGGCGCGCCGTTCCGACTCGAGACTCATTTCGCGCGGCTCGCGAGGAGCTTGGAGGCGCTTCGGATCGTGAGGCCGTGGTCCGACACCGATCTCGGAAGCGGGGCACGAAAGCTCGTCGAGGAGAATGGTATCGTCGAAGGACTCCTGCGGATCACGATCACGGCCGGCGAGCGAGCAACGACGAAAGGCTCGGCGACGATCACGACGCGAAACCTCCCCGACGTCCCGCCGGACCCGGCGCTCCACGTCGCGACCTCCGCGCGACGGATCTCCGGCCCGCTGAGCCAGTGCAAGTCGATTGGACGCACCGCGGAATCCGTGGCCCTCCGAGAAGCGGAGGCGGAGGGCGCGTTCGATGCGATCTTGTTGAACGAGAAAGGCAAGGTCGTCGAGACGACCGCGAGGAACCTGTTCCTCGTTACGGAAGGATCGCTGGTCACGCCGCCGACGTACGACGGCGCGCTCCCGGGCGTCACGCGGGCGACCGTCCTCGAGATCGCCTCGCATGAGCGGATCAAGCTTCGGGAAGCGTCCCTGTCCGTGGACCGGCTCCGCAGCGCGGACGAGGTCTTCCTGACGGGCAGCGGGGTGGGCGTGCTTGGGATTGCCGCGGTCGATGGACACCGCTACACGGTGCCCGGGCCGCTCACGGAACGTCTGCGTGCCGAATACGAGCGGGCCTTGGAGGCCGAAGCGAGCTGGTAGGACGGCCCGGCGTGGTCGCGCGGCCAGGCCGTCCCGAAATCGTGCCTTGCTTCAGTCCGTCGGCATGAGCTGTCCGCGGATCTCCCCGCCAGGGAAGTCGCCGGGACCCGTGCCGGGGGGAGCCACGCCGTCGTTCGTGTGAACGTTCACGTACGTGTCGCCCCCTCCGATCGCTGCGAACACGGCTGCGAGATCGGTCCATCCGCAGGCGTTGCCGGAATCCGGCGCGTCCTTCGTCCCCGACACGAGGACTCCGTTGAATCGCCCCTGGCCTGCGGCGCCCATGAAGAGCGTGACTCCGACCGGGCCTGCAACATCCGGCGAGCCGCAATGAATGTGCGCTGCGACCACGTTGTTGATGTTCGCGACGAGGATCTTGAAACCGAGCGTGCCATCGTCGTTCATGAAGATGAGGGCGACCCCGTGGGCCGGTGTGTCCCTGGGCGTGGGTCTTTCGTTTGCGCCATTCATGTGTGCGATCCAACCCGCTTCCTCGTCGTCACCGCGCGCTCCCGCCACAGCAAAGATGCTGACGAGGAACAATGCCGCAATTCCGATCCCGACAATCCGTGCCCGGTTCACGACCTCCACCCGAGCTGGGCACCGCTCGCGGCGGCGATAAGCGTTTCCCCAGATATCGACCCGTTCTCAGGACCGAGAACACGAATCCATCAGCGGGCTCGCGCTCGCAGGTCCGCCATCCGGGATTTCCCACGGACAGCCGCCGTCCAGGCCTTCTCGAAGATCTCGAGGTGGGCCTTCACGAAGTCCGGGCTGTTCGTCCAGAGCGCGGTCTCGCCCTCTCCGCGGATCGTTCGCTCGTCCTGGATCAAGAAGGCGAACATCGAGTCGCGGTCAACGAGGATGAACCGCCCCCGTTGGCGCTCCAAGTGCCGCAAGGGGACGTTCTTCGCGACGCGGGCCATGAGCGCGACGTTGCTTTCGTTGATGTCCGCGATGAGCCGCGGTTTCACGCCGCGCCGCATCGCCTCCAGCAAGGCCTCGTTGATCCCCGCCCGATATGAACGTTGCAGACCCTTCGCCGTCGTGAAGGCGAGGACTTCCGCTTTCGCGGAGGCAATCAGCTGTCGAAGGGTGCGGTAGATCTGCGTGCGGCCCTTGATTACTTGGAGCCGTACGGAAGGGGACTCGCGTCTCTGGCCAGAAATCCGGGGCCACGCGCCGGACACGCTCTTCCGGACCGCATCGAGCCTCTCGAGCTCGGCGCGCTTCTCCTCGGCGATCATCTCGAAGACATCGTCGATGGCCCGCGCCGCGTATCGCCGGGGGCGGTCGATCGTGACCTCGACCAGTCCGCGCGATTCGAGGCTCTCGAGGGCGCGATACGTCTGCACGCGGTTCACGCCGCTCGCCCGCGCCAGCTCGCCGGCCGTGACCGCGCCCGAGCGGGCGAGGTTCACGAACACGAGCGCTTCGTAGCGGCTCAAGCCTACTCGCTCCAGCGCCTCGCTGGCCTCGGACAACTTCATCCGAAGAAGGATGCGACCCGCCCGCTATTAACTAGGTTGTAACGACGGCTGTTACAGCGGATCGCGCCCTCCCTATCCGGATGTGACGGACTTGTCGCGGCGGATGTTTCAACGGAAAAGGTCGAGCGGATTCGCCGCGCGGAAAGGAAATAGAAAGAGGAAAAAAGAGGTTCCGTCTGCCTTTCGCGTCCCTATCGAGTGGACGCTAGGCTCCAGATGGCCCCGGCGAGGAGGAGCAGGCCTGCAAACAGGCCCGTCTGCGTCGCCACGAGGACCACCAGCGCCAGACCGGCGATGGCGGCAACGATGGAGCCATTCTGCACGTTCTGCTTCGCCACGCCGTAGGCGATCAGCCCAACGATACCGAAGATGACCATATAGGCCATCTCGGGCGTCGCCGGCACGATCGCGCTGGCATTCGCCGCAGCGAAGAGATAGGTCAGGATGCCCACGAGCAGCGCCACGATCGAACCAAGTACGATGGGCACTTGGTACGTCGGGGTGTGCGCGAGTTCGCGCCACGATTGGCCGAACCCGGTGGCTGACCGCGTGCGGGTCGCTTCCATGGTGCTTTCACCTCCTTGGCGCCACCCACCGATGGCGGGTCTTAGCGGTATTGGGACAATTTTCGAACTGCGGGTCCAGGGTCTTAAGGGTGACGTGGCGCGGACCCTGACAATCCCTTGAAGAGGCCCCCTCCCGCACCGGTGGCTTGATGAGGCCCCTTATAAGGAGGCATTCCGGGGCACTGCGGTACAAAAGCTGGGAATCCCGAGCGGGGACCGGCCCCGGATCGCCCGCCCGACGTTCTCAATCGTGGGAATGCTCGTAGCCCTCGTACGGCGTGGCGAGGTACGGGAAGCTCGTGAGGAACGGGAGGTCCTCCTTCGTGCCGTCCGTCAGCAGGCCGGCGGCGCCGTCTGGGACGAAGCCTGGCGCGACGAGCGGGTATGTCACGCCCGCGATCGCCCGCAGTTCCACCGCGGTGATGTTGTCGAACACCCGCCGACCGTTCGGGAAGCCGTCCGCATCCCCGCCGAGCAAACCGAACCGCTTCGCACTCGAGCCGTCCGGATTGATGTCCCCGGGCGCATAGCTCGGTGCGATCGCGACATTCAGCCGCAACTCGTCGGCGAGGGTCGGGCCGTTCGTGTTCGCGAACCCCGGGATGATCCCGGGCGGGATCCCCGTCAGGAGGATCGCGACGAGGTCGGCCCGCGAGGCGCCGCTCGCGGCCAAGCCCGCGAGGTTCGGGAAGACGCCCGGATAGAGGACCGGGAGCAGGCCTTGCAGCTGCGGGTGCAGGTAGTCCTCGAGGAACTGGGAGTCGCCTACGGGCGCGGCGCTGTTCCAGAAGTCCTTCTCGCCCAGTTCGATCACGACCTCGTTGATCAGCGGCTCGCCGAGCCGTGAGACCTGGACCCACGGGCCCGTCTGCACGGTGCGCCCGTCCTTCTCGCGGACGGTCGCCTTCCGGCGGCTCGCGGCGGACCACACGCCAATCGTGGACCGCGCGTCCAACACATCGCCGGGGCCGGGGTTGAACCCGCCCTGCGTCAAGTCCGTCTTCGGCACGCGGATCGCGATCGTGTGGACGTTGAACCCTTTCGTGCCGTCCTTCCCGTCCGCCGCGGGCGTGGGGATCAGATGCAGGTTCTGGAACGGACGCAGGGCCCCGAGGTCGAAGATCGATCCGAGGTCGACGTAGAAGCCTTCGCCGCGCTGCCCCGCGAACACGGTCACCCCGTTCCCGAGGTCCGTCACGGCGGCGCTCGCGAGCCCATCGTAGCCCGGCGTGGAGCGCGGTCCGATCCGCACGGGCGGCGTGGGGATGTCGGACCCGAGGAGCATCGAGGCCCCGGTCCTCCGGGGCCCGAGGACCTTCGTGACGGAGTAGAGCTGCCGCATGTTCCAGTTCGGATCCGTGAGGGACCCAATCGGGCCCGTGTTGTAGAGGAACGTCGCAGGGTTCTGTGTGAGGTTGCGGAAGCGGAACTGGTAGGTGACGTCCTCGACGCCGTCCCCGTTGTTGTCGATGAGGATCTCATACAGGACGTCGTCCCCGAACTGGAAGAAGTTCGGGCCGCCGGCGGGCTCCTCGAGCGGGATGAAGTTCGAGAGGATCGTGACCTTCGAGGTGTCGACCGGGTCGACGAACGCGTACAGATCCGTGTTGTCCGCGACGGGATCCTTCGAAATCGTCGGCGCCTCGCGATGGGACGACACGGCCTTCACCCCTTCGTGTACGTCGCGAGGCGGGAGACGAGGGCCGAGTCCTTCGCCACGAACTCCTTCGTGCCCCACATCACCACGACGGTGCCCGTCGAGGCGTCTTTCACGTACGCCATCAGCGGTGCGCTCGGATCTCCCGCCGGTAGGGCACCTGTCGCATTCTCCGTCACCTGCAGGATCGTCGGGGCCGCTGCCACCGCCGCCACGGCCGCCGCTCCCACCGCGGTCTTCTTCAGGAAACTCCGTCGAGACATGCCCGGTTCGTCGTCCGCCATATGTATCCCCTCCGTCCCGGAACGAGGGGCGGAACCGCTCCCCCCGCGCCTCTACGTCGCCCGCACACCGGAGCGGGCGGTATTTTGTCGTGTGTAACATCCGCTGTTACAATCCCGGTCTTTACGGGGCGCAGGCGGGCGGCGTCGACGCAAAGACCGGACGCCGGTGGATGTCGGGGGCGGGATTTGGACCCGCGACCTCCGGATGCCTCAGGAGCGCCGTGGTCGATCGCACGGCGAAACCCTATGAGTCCGACGCTCCCCCAGGCTGAGCCACCCCGACGCGCCGCCGAAGACCCATCGCGGTATAAAGCATGCGACGCGTGCCGTTTCTCGCGAATCTTCCCGACCCCATTAAATACGTCCAAACTCGTCGTTTCATCGTGGACCGCGACCGACCGATCCGCGATGCGCGCGCCGTGGAAGATCCGATCGCCGCGATCTTCGACCTCGCCGAATCCGTGGACCGCGAGACGCCGAAGATCCGCAAGACGCTCCGCTACGTCCGCTGGTTCGTCTCCCTCTGGCTCCTCCTCGACTTCTTCCTGATCATCGTGCTCTCCGCCATCACCGGCTTCCCCGCGGTGACGTTCCTCCTCTTCATCCCGATCGTCGCGATCCTGCTGGGGATGCGTCGCATCTCCGGCCGGAACGGCCGGCTCGCCCTGCTGGTCTTCGCGGGGATCTTCGGCGCGTTGCAAATCGTCTCGATGGGCGGCCTCCTGTTCCTCGGGATCGTGCTCGTGGCCCTGTTCATCCTCGGCTTCCTCATCTTGGAGTTGATGCAGGACCTTCGGTCGTTCTTCGACTACTTCGCCCTGCGGCATCGCGTCATCCAGCGCGTGCGCCAGGCCGATCCGGTCGTGTACGTCCCGGAGGGGAAGGACGCCGTCCAGCGCATCCTCACCTACTTGGCAGGAACGAGCGCCGATGTCCGCGGGATCCTTGCGACGCCCGGATCCGTCGCCGTCCCGGCCCTACTGACCGGGAAGACGGGCCTCACGTACTCGTTCGATGCGTACATCCGACAGCCGCCCACCCCCGTGTGGCGCGTCCTGAACGTCGGCCTACCGGGATTCGCGGTCTTCGTGAAGGCGTTCGATCACGCCCCGACCCTCGCGGACCTGCAGGCCCTGAAGGCCGCCGTCGAGGACGTGGCCGTCGCGACCCGGATCCCGCCGGCACGGATCCTCGTCCTGTGGCGCGCGAAGAAGGACGAAAGCGTCACCCCGGACGTCTACGATTTCTTGACGAAAGAGGCCGTGCGGGTCCGGATCCGCGGGGCGACGTTCGCCTGCTCCCTCGAGCTCGCCGTGGAGCGCGCCGACGGCACCTACGACTTCATTCCGCTCGTCGTCGACTCGGCCGTGCCCTCCGGTGGCCGGCCCGCGCCCGCGTGAGCACCGGACGCCCGTCGCGGGGGCGCTCCACGCCTGCGTGCCCCCGGGGCTGTGTTGCAAACGCACCGCCTTGAATCAGAGGGGATATTACCGCGGGTGAGAATATCACCTTTGAGAATCGAGCGTAGCCGGTCGCCAGATGACGAAAGCGTACATCGAAGTCGAGCGGTGGACCGCGGAGCGCCTCACGGCCGAGGCCTCCCGTCGCGGCAAGACGGCGTACGCCCTTGTCAACGAACTCCTCGAGGCCGCCCTCCGCCTGTGCGCCGATGGGGGCAGCCCGGCGGAGATCCTGCCCGCGTGGAAGACGATGCGGGTGTCGAAGGACGTCGGCGGGATGCCGCTGCTCCCCCGCACGCTCATCGGGAAGATGGTCGACCGCCTCTTCGAGACGGACCCGGAGTGGCTCGGGAAGGAGTGGTTCCAGGCCGGGAGGCAGTTGGGCGACGTCCTCCGGGTGATGTACCCGACGATCGAGGACCTGCAGCTCGGCGCCGAGAGACTCCTTCCGCTCGTCGCGGAGCGCCTCATCGACGTGCGGCGGGCGGGCGACGAAAAGGGCCGCTCGAGGATCCGCATCCGCGTGGAGACGGACCTGACACCTGCGACCTCCGCGGCCGGGGAGCGGTTCCTCGCAGGCATGCTGTCCGCCTATCCGTTCCGCCCGACCGAGGTCCACGTCGGGGAGGGGGCGATCGAGGTCATCGGCGTCTACGAGGGTCGCCAACCGCCGAAGCCGCACTCCGAACCGGAGGAGGGGGCGGCCGAGCCGCCCGAGACCAGCACCCACGAAGCCTAGTCGCGGAGCCAGAACGGCGCCTTCGTGAACCGATAGTGGTCCCGGATCTGCTCGTCGTAAATCTTCCGATAGAACTCGTTGTATCGGCGGATGTGGAGCACACCGTCGCGGGTGATGCGGATGCGGTAGTGCCCGTCGACGACCTCGACGGTCACGTGCCCATCCTTCTGCAACCCCTCGATCACGCGGTCCGTCATGAAATGGTTCGACTTGATCTCCCGCTTCACCTCCTCCTTCGAGAGGCCTTCCTGCGTCGGCAAGAGTGAGTCCAGCTTCGCCTCGAGTCCGTCCTGGTACAGATCGATCCGCATGTCCGCCACGAGCCGGTTGAGGACGAAGCACCCGTAGATGACGAGGTCCTTGTACGGCCGCGAGGGCATGGAATGCCGCCGATGCGGAGGCCGCTACTTAATGCGTTCCGTGCGAGCAGGACGGAAGGCGTGCGCGACGCGAAAATGCAAGGATTCGGCACGCAAGACGACGCTCGTGATAATCAGGCGCGCGAACGGAAATTCGGCTCCCGCACGCCGGACCAGATAAATCCATCGGGAAGACTCTTGCGGGCCTTGATAAGCCATCCCGCCCGCGTACGCATCGCAAAGGTGGCAAATCCCGATGCAAGCCTATTGCGTCTCGAAACGTCCGCCACGCGCCCTCTTCCTGGCGCTGGCCATTGCGCTAGGAGTGGTCGCGGTGAGCGCTGCCGTCCTCCCGAGTCTGGGCGGCGGCCTCACGCGCGACGGAACGTACCTGCGCCTCCTGGGCTACCGGCCCTCGAATAGCGGCGCAACCCTCACCGCGCTCGGCGCGCAGGACGCGAGCCAGGGCCGCGTGATCCTGTCGGCCTCGTCCGCGCCCGCCGCGACGCCGGCCCCGCCCGCAGGGGAGGTCGCGTCGACGGGACCTTCGGACGCGCCCGCGAACTCGACTGCCGCGCCGGCCAGCGAGTCGGAGCGGAACCCGGATCTCGTCGGGACGGACGTCCCCGCTCTACGGGAGCTGAACGAGACGCGGGATGATCTGAGCAACGTTTCCCTCGACTCCCTCGGATTCGGCGTGGTGCCGCGCGACGCGGACGCCGTGAGAGGCGCGCCCAACATCGAGCACTTCGTCGCCCTGCAAACCTCGGACGACGGCTGCTCGTGGACGCGGGAGATCACCGCGACGGACGCGAACCACGACGGACACCCGGAGTACGTCCACGTCCGCATGCTCGGCACGTGCGTCCTCGACGAGGACCACGACGGAGCGGCCGAGGCGGGCCTGACGATCGCGCGCGACTTCCAGGTGTGGGACAACGACTCGAACGGAAAGTTCAACGCCCTCGAGGGCCGCCAAGGCGTCGAGGCGTTCGCCGACCCGAATGAGAACGGCGTGCACGAGTACACGGCCCGCGCGCTGTGGACCGCCAGCATCAAGGACGCGAACGAGGACCAGAAGCCCGAGAGCCTCATGGCGACGTTCGCCGGCGAGCAGCGCTTCGACCGGAACGAGTCCGGCAACGCGGAGTTCGTCCGCACGGTCTCGGCAGAGGTCTGCATGACCGACGCCGGGAGCGACGGCACGCAGGACGCCGTGGACATCGAGATCCACGTCTTCCAGACGTACGACATCGGCGACGACGGCACCGCGGAGTACCGCGGGGCACTCGACCTCGCCGCGAGCACGCGCGACGCGAACAGCGACGGAAACAACGAGACCGCCTCCGTCAACGTGACGGCGTACGAGGCGCTCGACCGCAACATGGACGGCTACGATGAACTGGCCCACGGACTCGAGCTCTCCTTCGCCCGCACGGACGCGAACTCGAACGGGTTCGCGGAGGAACTCGACGGCCGCATCTATGTGTACGGCCGCGCGGACCTCAACTCGGACGGCGTGATCGAGGTGCGCAAGGCGCTCGAGATCACGGCCCTCGCGACGGACTCGAACGACGACGGCTTCCCGGAGCTCGCACGCATCGCCCTGAGCGGCGCGGTCGTCCGGGACATGGACCAGGACGGCACCGCGGAGTACCGCGCGAGCCTCGACGGGGCCTTCGAGGCCACGGACGAGAACTCGAACGGCATCTTCGAGCGTGCCACCCTGACGATCCGAGCGGAGGCGATCGTCGACCGCAACGACGACGGATTCCCCGAGGATCACTCCTACGCGACCGTGGACGGCGTCGTCGTGAACACGATCGAAGACGCGAACCCGGACCGGGCGGAGCTGCACCTCGTCGCGACGCAGGAGCTCGACTTCAATTCCGACGGCATCGTCGACGAGACGCGCGGTGCGACCATCGACCTCGTCGCAATCGACGAGAACTCGAACGGCGCGGTCGAGAGCGCGAACGTGACGATCCACGCGAGCGCGGTCCGCGACGCGAACCACGACGGCGTGCCGGAGTACGTCGCGGCGTTCGTCCTCTACGCACAGGCAACGGACGCGAACGACGATGGGCATCCGGAGCTCGTGACGGTCACCGCGCGAGGTTCCGAGGTCCTCGACGAGGACCAGAACGGCGTGCCGGAGATGACCGCGTACCTGCGCCTCGACGCGCGGTGGACGGACGCGGATTCCAACGGCGTCTTCGAGAAGGTCGACCTGACCTTCCGCGCGGAGCGGATGACGGACCCCAACCAGGACGGGACGCCCGACACCCACGAGTGGATCTCCGTCGACTACCACGCGGAGGACATCGACCAGGATGGCACGATGGACAACGTGTATCTCCTCATCGAGAAGCACGTCGAACCTCAGGCGTAAGCCGTAGAACCTCCCCAACGGGGCCGGCGCTCGATGGGCGCCGACCCCCTTTTCTGTTTCACCGACCTGTCCGAGACGTTTATATATCGTATATACAGTATCTTTTCCCATGCCCCTGGTCACGCTGAGAGTCGATCCCGAGACCAAGGCTCGGATGGACCGCTTAGAGGCGGTCAACTGGAGTCGCGTCCTGCGGGAGCGAATCTTCGAGGTCCTGGATCGCGAGGCGCGGAAGAACCGGATGGAGGCCCTGCGTAGCATCGACCGGTTGCGGCGGAAGCCGGCCTCCGGCTGGGACAGCACGAAGTTCATCCGGCGCGCCCGGGAGACACGTTATGGCCCGCGCGGTGATCGACGCTAGCGTCGCCGTGAAGTGGTTCCTGGATGAACCCGATACGGAGGCTGCCCTTCGCCTCCAGTCCGATTTCTTCGAAGGTCTGCTGAGCGTGAGAGTGCCTTCGGTCTTTCCTTACGAAGTCATGCACGCGCTGCACTCCTCTCGGCGCTTCTCTCGACGGGAACTCCTCGAGTCGGCCCGTGACGTCGACCGATCCGGCTTCCAGACGGTCCCTCTCTTCGGAGACTACCTCGAGCGGACGGTCGACTTGGCCGCCGCATCGGCGATCACGGTCTACGAAGCGAGCTACCTCGCGCTTGCGGGCTCGGAGCAGTGCCCGCTATACACCGCCGACGAGGCCCTGTTGTCCTTCGACGGCTCGCGAACCGCGGTCCGCCACATCCGAGGCTATCCCTCGCGCGACTGAAGGCCGACCGCGACGGTTCCCTTGGATTCGACCCCCTCCAGGCGAATTCGGGCCAAGTCACCGAGTCTCATCCCCCGCCGCCCAGCTCCGGCCTTTCGCCGAAATGAGCCCGCTCGCGTGTCGTCACGCCGCGCGAAGGTGGACGGCGAGTCGCTCGACGAGCCGGTCTACCTGCCGCTCCGTCACGATGAACGGCGGGCAGAGCAGGAGTGAGGATCCGTCCGTGTTCGTCGTCACGCGAATGCCCTCGTCACGCAGGCGCTTCCATATCCGCGCGACGCGCCTCCAGGCGGGATGGAGCCCGCCGCGGACCGGCCTGCGCGACGGCGCCCGCAGTTCCATCGCAAGGAGGAGACCATGGCCCCGCACATCCCTCACGACGGCCGGATGCTCCTGCCACAACGCCTCGAAGCGCCGCTGCAAGTACCCGCCGACCGCCTTGCAGCGCTCTACGAGCCTCTCCCGGCGCAGAATCCGGATTGTCTCCCGTGCGGCGGTGCATCCGAGGGGATGCGCGCCGAACGTCAGTCCGTGCGGGAAACCCGTCTTGCGCAGCGTAGCGCCCCACGACCGCTCGAAGACGGCGGCGCCGAGCGGGGCGTATCCGCCTGTGAGACCTTTCGCCACGACAATCGCGTCCGGCTTCAGCCCGACCGTCGTCGAGCCGAACCACGCGCCGGTCCGGCCGAACCCTGTGATGACCTCGTCCGCCACCAGCTTGATCGCGTACCGGTCACAGAGCTCGCGGAGGCCCTTCGGGAGGTCGGGGGACAGCGGCACGGCCCCCGCCACGCCCATCACCGGCTCGACGACGACGCACGCGAACGACCGCGGGCCGTGCCGCCGCATCGTCGTGCGGATCCCCTCGAGCGTCCGCTCGCCCGCGTGCTCCCACTCGCCTGAGGCCTGGAACGCGTCGTACGGGTCGGGCGTGTGGACCGCCCAACGCCGGATGTCGCCGTAGGGCATGACGCCGCCGCCCGACACGCTCTCGACGGTGATCGTGTCGCCGTGGTACGAGTTCGCGAACGTCAGGACGTTGCGGCGGCCCGTGACCTTCCACGCCGCGCGGATCGCCGCCTCGATCGAGTCCGACCCGCCGATCCCGTAGAACGGCGTCGTGAGATGGCGGGGCATGACGGCTCGGAGATCCTCCGTCAGGGCGAGACGCACCTCCGCGAATTCGGCGGGCGAGAGCCACGACATGCGCGCCGCCTGATCTGCGAGGGCCTTCGCGACCTCGGGCCTTCCCATGCCGATGTTGTTCACGAACACCTGGCCGGTCCAATCCTCGAGGGTCGTGCCGTCCGCGAGGGCGATCGTCATGCCCTCGCACCGGACGTATGTGTTGTCCGGCGAAGCGAAGCGCTCCGCAGGCGTTCCCTCGTACCAGACGGGCAGGTAGAACGGGCGGCCCCTCCCTCGTCCCATCGAGCCGAGAGCGGCGGGCGACGATTAAAGGACTCTCTCGGACCGCGACAATCCTCGCAGGCTCAGAGCTCGTCGATGTCGTCCGGCTTGAGTTCCTCGGGGGCGAGCTCCTCCGGGGACGGCTCGGGTGCGGGCGTTTCCGGTGCGGGCTCCGCGACGGGGGCGGGCTCCACGGGAGCCTCTACGGGCGCGGCCTCGGTGGGGGCTGCTTCCTTCGGCGGCGGGAGCTCGCCCATCGCCCAGACCTCGGACTTCCGCACTTCGACGCGGGAGACAGGATGGATCGGCTTGCAACCCAGGGCGATCGTCTTCGCCAGGTCGCCGCTGATGATCCCCTTGACGAACTCGCCGATCGACTGCTTCGCCGCGACGTCGGACACGATCTTTGCCATGATCGCCCGGATCACCCGTTGCTTCGACGACTGAATGCGGCGGTCCGTGATCGCCATCGGTTTCACGCGGACGTTCCACGCGTCCTTCGTGACGACGTCGACCGTGAGATCTGTGCGGGTCCGCTTCCTGCGGGTGAGCCGGCGGATGTAGTCCGACGTCATGTCGTGCCCGACGAACTGCGTCTGCGCGTCCTGGCCCTGGACGTGGCTCACGCGGAAGGCGAGCTTGATGTGCATCTTGCTGAAGTCGCCGGTCAGGTCCTGCACCGTGACCTCGGTCACGCGGCCGACGAGTTTGTCCGGCGTATCCGTCGGCGTCTCGCCGAGCACCTGCTTGTTGAACATCTCCGGTGCGAGCAGGTTGTACCACACCTTCGCCTTCCACTTGTCCTTGATCTTGCGGGCGGCGGCGCGGGACTTCTTCTCGGCCATGCGGGCCGCTCGAAGGGGAGGAGCCTATTTAAGGGTGGCGGGCCGCCTTCGGAGAAAATACTGAACCGGGACGGCGAAGTGGTCGAGGGGGTCGGCCGAGATGCAG
>DASPZJ010000027.1:0-11178 GCA_035636315.1 Thermoplasmata archaeon | reverse complement strand
CGCGAACGATTCGAGCGCCGCGCGATCCTCCGGGGATGCGCCGGCGGCAATCGCCGCGGTGGCGGCCGCTCCGAGGTACAGGCGCCCCGTCTTCGCCTCGCTCATCCGGACGTATTCCGCCTCGGGAATCCGGCCGATCCGCTCGAAGTCGATGTCGAGGCCTTGGCCGTCGCTGAGGACCAGGTCGACCGACGTCAGCTCCGAGAGAAGCTCGAGGCGCACGGCGGGAGGCAGATCGACCGCGCCTTCGATGGCGCGCTCCGCCAGCGAGCGGAGGCGCAGGGCGTCGAGGATCGCCTGCGACGCGCCGTACCGATGCCGCCGGGTGCGGAAGACGACGGCCGGACGATTCGCATCGGCGCCGCGGTACAGCTTCGCATTCGTCGCCCAAGCGCTCGGGACCGTCCGGCGACGCACATCCTCGTCCATGATGTCGTCGAGGAAGAGGGTGTACAGGTGGTACCACTCGACCCATGTCGCAGCGCGCTCGAGTCCGCGGGACGGCGGCGCGCCCGTTAGGAGGCGGTAGCCAACGAGAGCGAGCGCGTATCGATACCGCTTTCCTGCGGTGAAGAGCCGGGCGTTCTCCCGCATCGTCTTCGTAGACGGGAACGCCCCGGCGGGGTGCTGTGCCGCGTACTCCTCCCATACAGTGAGGATCTGCGCGTTCGACAGATCCCGGTACGGTTTCAGGAAGGACTCGAGGCGATCCTCCGACCGCTCGGCGGATCGGCGCGGGCCGGACTCACGCATCGCCCGCCTCGAGCCAACTCGCCGTCGGGGGGCTCACGATCACGGGACGGTCCTGCAAATCCGCGATCGAAGTCGAGCCGGTCAGGAACATCGCCGCCTTCAGCTCCTCAATCACCGCGCGCAGCTCCTGGACGACGGCGTCGGGGGAGACCTTTGCGGCCTCGAGCATCGGCTTCGCCATGCCGGCCATCGTGGCGCCGAGGGCGATCCCTTTCGCCGCGTCGAGGCCGGTCCGCACGCCGCCCGTGGCGACGAGCGGCAGGCCGACGTCTGCGAGGAGGATCGACGCGGGCGTGGGAATCCCCCAGTTCCAGAATGTGGCCCCGAGACGTTCCTTGAGCGATGCGGCCTCCTTCCGCGCACGATAGTGCTCGACCGCCGAGAACGAAGTGCCGCCGAGCCCACCGACGTCGATCGCCTTGGCGCCCGCGGCTTTCAGCCGCTGAGCGGTCTCGCGTGAAATCCCTGCGCCCGTCTCCTTCGCCATGAGCGGGAAACGGGAGGCGAGGGCCTTGATTGCGGCGAGACAGCCCTTCGCCTTCCGATCGCCCTCGGGCTGGACGACTTCCTGGAGGAAATTCAAGTGCACAATCAGCGCGTCCGCGTCGATCATCTCGACCGCCTTCTTCGCGTCGGCGACGCCGTACGCGCGCTTGCCTTCCTGCGGCACGAGCTGCGGTGCGCCGAGGTTCGCGAACACGAGCGGCACGCCGAAGTCCTTCACGACGGCGTACGTCGGGGCGAGGTCCGGCTTCTCGAGCGCGGCCCGTTGCGAGCCGACCCCCATCGCGACGCCGACCTCCGCCGCACCCTTCGCGAGGTTCGCGTTGATCTCCTTGCCCATGCCGAACCCTCCCGTCATCGAGGAGATGATGAGCGGCGCCTCGAGCTTCTTTCCGAGGAACTTCACTCCGACGTCGACATCGTCGAGGTCGATTTCCGGGAGGGCCCGATGAACGAGCTTCACGTCATTCCAATAGTTGTACTCCGCGGAGACGTTCTCTTGGAGGATGATGTTCACGTGCTCCGCCTTGCGCTGTTCCGTCTTCGACGGCTCCGCCATCTAGGGACCTCGGGTCACGCGGGTGCCGACGACCCGCCGGCCCCGCAGGGCATCCCGGACTCGGTTCTTTACGTTACCGTTGACGATGACGCACTCGCCGACGTGCGTTGCGATCTCGACCATCCGACGTACCTTTTGCTCGACCCCGCCCGTAACGTCTGTCCGCGGGGACGCGGCGAATTCGATCCGGTCGAACTCCGCCGGCCCGACCGCCTCGAGGAACTTCGCGCCCCGCCGTCGCTTCGGATCCGCCGTGAAGATGCCGTCGACGTCGGCGACGAACACGGCCCGCTCCGGCCGGAAGGCACGCGCCAGCTCGAGCATCAGAAGGTCACCGGAGCAGATGGAGATCCCGCGGCGGACATCGCGAACGACGTCGCCGAACGTCACGGGTGTGAAGGCCATCGACGAGAACTCGAGGAACGGGGTGAGGTCGATCGACGAAACGCGGCCGTCGTCGAGGCTCAGGACTGCCGAGGGCGGAATCGGGACCGCGGCCAAGCCGGCATCAATCATCGCGTCGACCACGAGTGCATCCAGCGCCTTCACGTCCGCCTGGACGCGGGCCGCGGCGGACCGTTTCGCCTCCGTGGCGCCGCCCTCGTGCAGCTTGTGCTTGCGCGCGAGGATGTGACCGTACGAGCCGGCCCCGTGAACGACGAGCAGCGGCTTCCGGACCGCGGCGAGTTCCCGCGCGAGCCGGCGGATCGCGGCACGTCGAGGCGTGCGGAGGCGTGCCTTGTCCGTCAGGACGCTCCCGCCGAGCTTCACCAGGAGCATGGCACGCGCGCCACACCCCCCGCCACCATTAACGTTTTCGGGCAGGCATCGGTGGACTCCCCCCGTCGACGGACCGCGGCGAAGCCCCTGGGGTCCTCGGGTCGCGAAACATTATATACGGCCCGGTTCTTCGAAGCCGGCCCGTCATGACCCGCAAGCCCGGAAGCATGTATCGCGAGATTCGCGGCCAAGCCTACACCCGGAAGGAATACATGGGCGGCGTGCCCGGCATCCGAATCAGTCAGTTCGACATCGGCGATCTCCGCGCGACGTTTCCGGTGAAGATTCACCTCGTGGCGAGGGAGGCGTGTCAGATCCGGCACATCGCCCTCGAATCCGCGCGGATCTCCGCGAACCGGTACATCGCGAAGAAGGCGGGGAATGCCTACCACCTGAAGCTCCGGCTCTACCCGCACAACGTGTTACGGGAGAACAAGATTGCGACGGGCGCAGGAGCCGACCGCATCTCCGAGGGCATGCGCGCGGCGTTTGGCGCAGCGGTCGGCACGGCGGCCCGAGTCAAGCCGGGCACGAAGATCTTCACGATCTCGACGACGGAGGACCACGTCGAAGACGCGAAAGAGGCGCTCCGGAAAGGCGGCGTGAAGCTGCCGACGCCGTGGTACCTCGAGATCCAGAGAGAAAAGAGGAAGCACTGATCCCGGGCACAGGTTTTTCTCGGGCCGCGGGCCTGCCACCCCGCTCATGGGCGACACAGATCGTCTCCTGGACGTAATCCGAGGCCGAAACGCGAAGACGGTCGGGCTCCAGTTTCCGGTCGGCTTGCGGACGAAGGCGGTCGAACTTGCACAGGAACTCGAATCGAAGGCCGGCGTCACGTGCCTGGTCTCGGCGGACCCTTCGTTCGGCGCATGCGACGTCCCCGACATGCCCGTGGACCTGATCGTCCACCTGGGCCACGCGCCGATGCCCCACCTCCGATACCGCAACGTGTTCTTCTACGACCTCCCCGGCCCACCGCTCACCTCGATGGCCTTCGTCGATGCCGCGGAGCCCTTGCTCCCGGGGCGGATCGGCCTCGTGACCACGACGCAGTACCGCCACTGGCTCCCGAAGATCCAGGAACGGCTCGAGGGGAAGGGGCACGTCGTGCGGATCGGCGATCCGGACCGACGCGTGGCGTACGCCGGCCAGCTCCTCGGGTGCGACTACCACACGGCGACCGTCATCGAGGGAGACGTCGACGGATACCTGTACATCGGCACGGGAGACTTCCATCCCCTCGGCGTCGCGATCCTCGTCGACAAGCCTGTGATCATCGCGGACCCGGAGAGAGGGACCGCGCGCAACCTTGCGGAGGTGAGGGACCGCATCTTGCGGCAGCGGCATGCGGCGATATCCCGAGCGCAGGATGCACAGGTGTTCGGCATCATCGTGTCGAAGAAGATCGGGCAGCTGCGCATGGAACTGGGGCAGGACCTGAAGGCGATGGCCGAGAAGCACGGACGGAAGGCGAGCATTTTCCTGATGGATCTCGTGTCTCCGGATTACTTGGCGGGCTACCGGGTGGACGCCTGGGTGAATACGGCGTGCCCGCGAATCGCCATCGAGGACATCCTGCAGTACAAGCAACCGATTCTGACCCCACCCGAGTTCGAGGTCGTCCTCGGCGAGCGGGACTGGAAGGACTACGCCTTCGACGAGATCCGGGCCTACTAGCGGCACGGAGATAAGGGGGACCCGCTCTCGCGACTCGGGAGCCACATGTCCGGACTCATCCTTGAGGGAATCGTCCTCTACTCCGCGGATCTGAATCGGGCGAAATCGTTCTACCGAGATCTGCTTGGGCTCCCGCTCCTCCTGGACGAAGACCATGTGGTCCACTTCGACGCGGGGAGCGTCCGGCTCGCGATTCACCGCTGTCCGCCCGATGAAGGACGCCAGACCCCCGAGGGGTTCGTGGTGTTCGCTGTGGACGACCTTTCGGCCGTGTTCGAGGACCTGCGGCGGCGAGGGGCGGAGTTCCTTGGTCCCCCGGCGAATCGGCCGTACGGTCGAGTCGCATACCTGCATGACCCGGAAGGCCATGAGATCGGGTTTGTGGAGGAGCCGAGGAAAGGGACGGACGGCTATCGACGGGTGGCGCCTCTCGTCGATCGGTACGAACGAACCGCCGCCAAACTCGCCGGGTGAAGGCCAGGACCCACGCCGACACTCGTAAGGCCTTAAGCGCGCGCCGCGTATCCCATCCGAATGAGCAGCCCGACCGCCGTGGTCCTCCTCTCCGGAGGCATGGATTCCGCCACCGCGACCGCGAGTGCGAAGGCGGACGGCCTCGAGGTCATCGGGCTCACGATCGACTACGGACAACGGCACCGCAAGGAACTCGACGCCGCGAAATCCGTCGCCAAATACTTCGGCGTCAAGGAACACCGAGTCGTCCGCCTAGACCTCACGCCGATCGGCGGCTCGGCGTTGACGGATCGACGCGTCCCGGTCCCGGAGGGACGTCCCCCCGAAGAGATCGGCACGGGCATCCCGCCGACGTACGTGCCCGCCCGGAACACGATCTTCCTGAGTTACGCCCTCGCCCTGGCAGAGGCCGTAGGGGCGAAGGCGATCTACATCGCGGCGAACTCGTACGATTATGCCGGATACCCGGACTGCCGGCCGGAGTACTACGATGCGTTCGCGCACGTCGCGCGCCTCGGGACCAAACGAGGGGTCGAGGGCGATCCCGTCGAGATCCGTACGCCGCTGATCCGGATGACGAAAGCGGACATCGTGCGGAGGGGGGTCGAGCTCGGAGTGCCATGGGAGCTCACGTGGTCCTGTTACCACGGCCGTCCGAAGGCGTGCGGCGTCTGCGACTCATGTCAGCTCCGCCTGAAAGGGTTCCGGGAGGCCGGCGTCCGCGATCCGATTCCCTACGAAAGCAGCCGCGCCCGGAAGACGAACGCTTAATAGAGTTCGGCGTGCATCGGAAAGCGATGGAGGCCGCGGCGACCCTCGCCTCTCGGAAGGGAGAGGGATTCCTCCTCAGCGAGCTGTACGCGACGATCCAGGGCGAGAGCTCTCTCGTCGGCCTCCCGACGATCTTCGTGCGACTCTACTCCTGCAACCTCCGCTGCCGATGGTGTGACTCGATGCACGCGGTGGAAGGCGGCGAGTTCACGCGGGCTTCGGTGGACGAGGTCGTGACGCGCATCCGGGCGCTCGCGGATGCGTCCGAAGCGGCCGCCGAAGGAATTCGGCATGTCTGTTGGACCGGGGGAGAGCCGCTCCTCCAGGGCGAGCCGATCGCCCGCGCGATCCGTGCGCTCCCGAAGACGTTCGTGCACTCCTTCGAGACGGACGGCGAGATCGACCTGGGGGTCTTCGACGAGCGCCTGCCGCGAGAACGGTCTGCGGGACGGGTGCGGTACGTGATGGACGTCAAGTGCCCAGGGTCCGGCATGAAGGCAGACAAGGCGTTCGCGAACCTTCCTCTCTTGCGCGGGCACGACGAGGTCAAGTTCGTCCTCTTGGACCGGGAGGACTACGACTTCGCGAAGGCCGTGGTGGCGAAACATCCGACGAAGGCGAGGACGATCTTGTTCTCCCCCGCCACACCGGCCCATCGGGTCGCGAACGGCCTCGACCCCGCGCTCCTAGCGGGCTGGATCCTGAAGGACCGCCTCCCCGTGCGGTTGCAGCTCCAAGTCCATAAGATCGTTTGGCCTGGGAAGGAGCGCGGCATCTGATTCTCGCGTCCGATTTCGACGCGCGTACAATAACCCTTCAATATCGGCAGCCGGCTCGCTGGAGAGCCGCCGTCAGGGCGGCAGGACGGCAAAGACGTGACTGGAATGGCAGCGATCGGACTCGCCATTGCCCTCGCCGCGGTCGCAGCGGTGGGCGTGGCCGCCACAATCAGCCTTCCGGACGCCGCCTGTAACGCGGGGACCGAGATGGCTCATTCGAGCATCCCCGCGGAGACCGGCTCCGGCATCGCGGTGCCGGGCCACGATCATGTCCCCTTGGCTGGGGACAACGGGTGCGCGACTGGAACGTCCGGCTAGTGGCAAAGCCGAAAGTCATGCGGGAGCTCGGCCCAGGTCGGGACCCCGCCTCTTCCCTTCGACACGACCGGACAAAATAAGCTTCATCTACCGCCCGCCTTTGCCTTCGTGTGCGATACGAGGAAATCGAGCACACCGCGGATGCCGGCATCCGGGCATACGGGACGTCGCTCGGCGAACTCTTCGAGAACGCGGCCGAGGGCATGTTCAGTCTCATCGCGAACTTGGACGGCGTGAGGGCCGTCGGCGAGGTCGAAGTCCGGGTCGAGGCGGACGACGTCCCGACCCTCCTCGTGCGATGGCTCTCGGAGTTGCTGTACTTGCACGAGACGCGGCGGTACCTGTTCCGGCGCTTCCACGTCGAGGTGCGTGGCACGTCCCTGCGCGGCACGGCGGCGGGCGAGGCGATCGACAAGGCCCGCCACGAACTCAAGCTCGCGATCAAAGCCGTCACCCGCCACGGTCTCCGCGTCGACCCGAAAGCCGGCGTCGCCCAGGTGATCTTCGACGTATGAGGCATCCATGATCCGCGGCGTGACGTTCGACTGGTGGCACACGATCGCGGAGACTCCGCGGCCGGACTACGACGCCCGAATGCGAACGGCCCGCGTGGAACTGATTGCCTCGGCGCTCTCGGCCCATCGGCCGCGAATCGAGACCGAGGTCCTGTATCGGTCGTACGACCGCCACACGCGGCTCCTCGAGGACCACTGGCACCGGAACCGGGACCTCCCGCCCGAGGAGCAAATCGACGCGTTCCGGGACTTCGCGGGTCTCGACCGCTCGGATGCCCGCCTCCGCGAGCCGATCGCGAAGGCGTTCGGAGAGGCGATCCGCGCCGAGCCGCCGGTGCTCGATCCGCACATCCGGGAGACGCTCGAGAGGCTCCGCGCGGCCGGCTACCGGATTGGCCTCGTCTCGAACACGGGCCGCACGTGGGGCCGCCTCCTCCGGCCGATCCAGGATGAGATGGGCATCGGTCGCCTCTTCGATGTCCGGGTCTTCTCCGACGAGGTCGGGGTGCGCAAACCGGAGCCACGGATCTTCGATGTCGCCCTGGCAGCCATGGGACTCCACGCCGAGGAGGCGGTCCACGTCGGGGACGACGTCGTGGCCGACGTCGCGGGGAGCAAGCGAATCGGGATGCGTGCGGTCTGGTTCAATAACGGGGTTCCGGCGGAACACGCCGTGCACGTGTGGCCCGCCTCAATCGATGCTCGCCCCGATGCGGAGATTCGCGACTACCGCGATCTCCCGCGGATCTTGGGGGCGTGGCGGTGAAGGCGACCGCCGTGGCGCATCCGATTCAAGGCCTCATCAAGTACCACGGCCTCGCCGACCCCGTCCTCCGCCTCCCGTTCCATGATTCGATCAGCGTCTGCACCGCGCCGCTGAGCAGCCGGACGACCGTCGAGTTCGGCGCGTACACCCGCGACCAAGCGACGATCGACGGTCGCGACGTGACCGCGCGGGACATGGAGCGGATCCGCGCGGTCGTCGATCCGATCCGGGCCCGCGCCTCCCTGGACGAACGGTTCCGCATGGCCTCGGTAAACGACTTCCCATCGAACATCGGTCTCGGCGCTAGCGCCTCCGGCTTTGCGGCGTTGGCGATGGCGGCGGCGCATGCGGCCGGGTTGCACCTGAGCCTCGAAGACCTCTCCCGGTTCGCTCGCCGCGGGGCCGGCTCCGCAACGCGATCCGTGACCGGGGGATTCAGCAAGTGGAAGATGGGCCTGACGGACGAGGACTCGTACGCGGTCCAACTCGCCGGCACGGACCTGGAGATCGGGATAATCGTCGCGTTGGTTCCCGCGTTCAAGCAGACGGACGATGCGCACCGCGAGGCGTTGACGTCCCCGTTCTTCCACGCCCGGCTCGCCGAGATGCCTCGCCTCATCGCGGAGATGGAACTCGCGATCCGGAAACGGGATGTGGGCGCGATCTGCGCCCTCGCCGAGCGCGACACGCTCATGCTCCACGGCATCACCATGACGGGGATCGGGGAGATGGTCCTCTGGCAGCCCGACACGCTCCGCGTCATCCTCGCCGTGCGCCGGATGCGCGAGGAGGGAATCCCGGCGTTCTTCTCGATCGACACCGGGGCGACGGTCTACGTGAACACATTCCCCGACCGTGTGGACGTCGTCCGCCGGCGGGTCGAGGACCTCGGCATCCGCACGATGGTGTGCGCGGTCGGCGGGCCGGCCCGGCTCGTCGACGACCCCGTCGCCTGACGCCGTCACAGGCTGATGCGGGTGCGGCCGATCGGACCCGCCACGGCGATCGAGCTCGCGGCCGGAACGAAGTACTTCTGGGCCACCTCGCGCACGCGCCCGTCCGTCACGCCTTGCACGATCTCCGGGAACCGTTCGAGGAAATCCATCCCCAGGCCGAAGTACTCCATCCGATGGAGCTCGCCCGCGACCTCCGCGTTCCGCTCCAGCGAGACGATGAGCGAACCGATCTGGTTGTCTCTCCCGTCCCGAAGCTCCTCCGGCGTGAACGGCTCCGCCCGCAACCGCTCCATCTCCGCCCGGATCGAGGCGATGGCTTTGGCGAGGTTCGCGGGATTGACGCCCGCCGAAATCGACCACATCCCCCCGGCCGAGCGCGCGTCGAGGCTCGCGAACGCGTAGTACGCGAGGCCCTGCTCGTCCCGCAGGTTCCGACCGAGGCGACCGTACAGCCCGATTCGGCCGAAGAGCAGGTTCGCCAGGTTGAGCGCATAGTAGTCGTCGTGGCGTCGGGGCACCGCCGGGGCGCCGATGGCGATGTCGACCTGGGTCTTGTGCGGCATCGGGATCGACACGGCCCGCGGCTTGTGGGCAGGAGGCGACGGGATCGGCGGCGCGCCGACGTTGTCCCCTTCGAGGCGCGACAGGGGCGCGGCGACCGCCTCGTCAATCAGGGTCCGGTCGACGTCCCCCGTGACGGCCAGGATGAGCCCTTCCGGTCCGACGTGGGACGCATGGAACGCGACGATGTCGGCCCGACGGATGCGACGGATCCGGTCCGCGTTCCCCTTCGGATCGCGGCCGTACGGATGGTCTTTCGGGAACACGCTACGAGCGAGCTCGCGCATCGCCCGGCTGCGCGTGTCGTCCGCTTCGATGCGGAGGTCGTTCTCGAGCTCCTTTCGCACGCGATCGATCTCCCGGGCCGGGAACGCGGGCCGCGCGAGGCACTCGACGAGGATCCGGATCGTCTCCGCCGCCGTGTCCCGGGTGCAACGCCCCTGGAAGGAAAGGAGCTCCTCCCCGTTCCGGAATTCGAGCGTCGCGCCGATCCCCTCGAGGCGGTCCGCGAGCTTCGCCGCGCTCATCCGTCGGGTGCCGCTCAGCAGGAGGCGCGACGTGAACTCGGCGAGGCCGTGGGCGTCGCCTTCGGCCGCCACGCCGGCGGGCACGCTCCCTCGGAACGCGACGAACGGGTTCGACCGCAACGCGCTCGAGACGAGCACCGCCCCGTTCCCGAGCACGGTCCGGTCCGGGAGGTTCACGCGGGGACCTCCTCGGCGTGGAAGCGGACGACGGTCCGATGCTCGTCGACGAGGTAGCGGCGTGCGACGTCCTGGACCTGCTCCCCTCGGACGCGCTCCGCCTTCGCGAGGATCGACTCGCCGAAGTCCCACGCACGGAGGCCCTCGGAGACGCCCAGCAGGATCCCCTGGAACGTGACCCCGTCCTGTTCGTACCGCGCCCACGCCCGGACCTGTTGCTTCGCGCGGTCCAGTTCCGATTTCGGCGGGACCCTTTTCTTGAGGCGTTCGATTTCCCGGTCGAGGACCTCTTCGACCCGGTCGAGCGACGCGCCCTCCGCCAGGGTGACGTTCGCGAGGACGAGGGACGGATCGATCTTGATCTCCTGCCTCACTCCGACGTCCGTCGCGAGCTTCGTATCGACGAGGGCGCGGTACAGGCGGTTCGAGCGCGGCCGCCAGTCTCCCGCGGCGAAGGGGACGAGCCCCCGCCAGCCGCCGAGGACGGTCGACAGGAGGATGAGGGCCGGGGTATCCTCGTGGCCCGCCGCCGGGATATGCCACCCGGCGGACAGGAGGTCCGCGGGGCCCGGCCGGGCGAGGTCGCTCCGCCGCTCGCCCCGCTGCTCCGGCTCGACGAGCCGCATCGGGTCCGGCGGGGTCTCCGGCCGGAGGGGCGCGAACGTCTCGCGGATGTGCTGCATCGCGACCGCGGGATCGAAGCCGCCGACGAGGATGAGGGATGCGTTGTTCGGTGCGTAGTATCGGAGATAGTGCCGGTACAGCGGATCGCGAGCCAGCGTCGCCAGGTCCTGCTTGTAGCCGATCGCGGTCCAATGATACGGGTGGACGTGGAACGCGAGGCCCCACAACTCCTCCTCGACCGCGAACTCGGGCTGGTTCTCCGCGCCTTCCCGCTCGCTGATCACGACCGTCCGCTCCGCCTCGACCTCCTTCGGGTCGAACGCGGCGTTCCGCATCCTCTCCGATTCGATCATCAGGGCCGTGTCCATCGCGCTCGCGGGGATCGTCTCGAAGTACATCGTGTAGTCGGTGTCGGTGAAGGCGTTCATCTTGCC
>DASPZJ010000026.1:0-17552 GCA_035636315.1 Thermoplasmata archaeon | reverse complement strand
CGATGGCATTCCGGGGTGCGCGGAGGACGCTTTACAAAGTGTTAAATACGGCACCGAGAATACATTCTCGGGGGAATTTTGGGCTAGTTCGTTAGAGTGCATCCCATCCCTTCTGACAAGGCTAGCCCTCCCTTCCTTTTTGCTTTGTGACGTAGTGCTCTACAACGGAAGATCGCAGACTTTCCGCGCGCCCTTTTGCATCTCAGGTGCTTCCGGCAGCGAAGCTTAAGACCCCCGGGGCGACTTGGCGGTCCTACATGGTGCTCGAGAAGCTCGGCGACTCCCTGCGTGCGGCGCTCCGCAAAATCGCGGGTGCGAGCTACGTCGATGAGTCCCTCATCAAGGAGATCGTCCGGGACATCCAGCGAGCGCTCATCCAAGCGGACGTGAACGTCCAGCTCTCCCTCTCCATCACCCGGGAGCTCCATCGGCGCGCGCTGGAGGAAAAGCCGCCGCCGGGCATGAGCCCGCGCGAGCACGTCGTCCGGATCATCTACGAGGAACTCGTCAAGATCCTCGGCACGAGCCGCGACGTGCCGCTCCAGAAACAGCGGATCCTGCTCGTCGGCCTGTACGGCCAAGGCAAGACGACCACCGCGGGGAAGCTCGCGAAGTACTTCCAGAAGAAGGGGCTGTCCGTCGGCCTCGTCGCCGCGGACGTGCACCGGCCCGCCGCGTACGACCAGCTCAAGCAGCTCGCGGCGCAGATCAACGCGGGCTTCTACGGCGACCCGGCCGCGAAGGACGCGGTCAAGATCGCCAAGGCCGGCGTCAAGGCGCTCGAGGGCATCGACGTGATCATCGTCGACTCGTCCGGGCGGCACGCGCTCGAGCCGGACCTGATCAAGGAAATCGAGTCGGTGGGCAAGGCCGTCCAGGCGGACGAACGCTTCCTCGTCCTCGATGCGACGGTCGGCCAGCAGGCCGGACCGCAGGCGAAGGCGTTCCACGAGGCCGTCGCGATCACGGGCGTCATCGTGACCAAACTCGACGGGACCGCAAAGGGCGGCGGCGCGCTCTCCGCCGTCGCGGAGGTGAAGGCCCCCATCGTCTTCATCGGAGTCGGGGAGAAGATCGACGACCTCGAGAAGTTCGAGCCCCCTCGGTTCATCTCCCGCCTCCTGGGGATGGGGGACCTCGAGACGCTCCTCGAGCACGCGCAGGAGGCGATCGATGCGCAGAAGGCCGAGGCGCTGACGAAGAAGATCATGGCGGGCAAATTCACGCTCCATGAGATGTACGAACAGATCGAGATGCTCACGGACATGGGCCCGATGCGGAAGCTCGCCTCCCTGATCCCCGGCGTCGCGGGCAAGATGAAGGACTCGGACATGGAGTCCACGCAGGCCCGTCTACGCCGGTTCAAGATCATCATGGACTCGATGACGGACGCGGAGATGACGGATCCGAAGAAGGTGAAGTCGTCTCGCGTACAGCGTATCGCGCGAGGAGCCGGCGTCTCGCCGCGGGAGGTGAAGGAGCTCCTGCGGAACTACGAGACGTCTCGCAAGGCGATCAAGGGCTTCGCGGGGAACCGCAAGATGCGGAAGCAGCTGATGGCGCAACTCGAAGCGTCCGGCGTGGACGTGGGCGAGGAGTAATCGGGCGGCGGTTTCGACACCTTAATGAGGATTCTAGAGCTACCGCGGGCCGACCCGGGGTGGAGCGTTGGGGTTGAAAGAGTGGATCATTCCGCAGGAACGTCGGTTCTTCGATCTCCTCGAAGGGGTCGCGTCCACCGTGAACGACGGAGCGGTCGCGCTGCAGGACATGGTCCGGCATTTCGAGAATGTCCCTGCGAAGCGACGTTCGATCAAGGACATCGAGCATCGCGGCGACGACCTGACGCACGACGTCTTTGAGGCACTGAACCGGACCTTCATCACGCCCATCGACCGCGAGGACATCCAATCCCTCGCGAGCTCGCTGGACAACATCCTCGACATGATTGATGCGGCCGCGAACCGGCTGTATCTGTACGAGGTCGACCAACCGACCGAAGCGATGATCGAGCTCGCCGACACAATCGCGCAATCCACGCTGCTGCTGAAGAAAGCCGTCGGCATGATTCGCGACATGAAACAGGGGGACGAAGTCGAGCGGATCGCCGTCGAGGTCCATCACCTCGAGAACGTCGCGGACGACCTCATGAACAACTCGATCGCCGCGCTGTTCAAGGACCCCGACCCGATTCGAATCATCAAACTGAAGGAAATCACGGAGCGACTCGAGCAGGCAACGGACTACTGCGAAGATGTCGCGAACGTCCTGAGCGACATCGTGGCGAAGAACCAGTGAGAGGTCCGGGACACGTTCAATCCCGGAAGAGACGATGGCGTTCTTTGAGATCATCCTGATCGCAATCCTCGTGGTCTTCGCTTTCGACTTCTTCAACGGATTCCACGACGCGGCGAACGCGATCGCGACCATCGTCGCGACGAAGGTCCTCACGCCCACGAAGGCGGTCGCGATGGCGGCGGTCGGGAACTTCGTGGGGATGGTCTTCATCACGAACGCCATCGCGGAGACGATCGGCCGGGGCATCATCGACACGAGCGTCCTCGGCGTGAACTCGCTCCCCCTCAGCGAGGCGCAGTTCCTCCATTCGATCGCAATCATCATGGGCGGCGTAATCGGCGCGATCGTGTGGGACCTGGTCACTTGGCTGTGGGGCCTGCCGACATCCAGCAGCCACGCCCTGATCGGAGGCCTTGTCGGCGCAACGCTCTTGGCGGCCGGCCCGAGCTCCATCATCCTGCCGAGCGAAGGGAACATGATTCTCTTCCTCGCCCTGTCGGCCACCGCGTTCGGCATCGGAGTGGGCGTGCTCCTCCTCGTCGGCGTCATCCGGAAAGATCGCCCTTCGATCGGAGCCCTCCTTCTGGCCGGACTCATCGCCGGCCTCCTGCCGTCCATCGTCTTGGGACGGATCCTCCTCAAGGGCCTCGTGCAGATCGTCGTGTACATGGTGGCCGCCCCGCTCGTCGGGCTCCTGTTTGCCTTCGGGCTCGCCCTCCTCGTGATCCGTGTGTTCCGAAGGTCGACCCCGTCGCGGGTGAATCACGAGTTCAAGCGATTGCAGCTCGTCTCGAGCTTCTTCTACAGCGTGACGCACGGCACGAACGACGCGCAGAAAGGGATGGGCATCATCACGCTCATCCTCTTCGTGGCCGCAATCGGGCCGCCGTGGGGGCCGCCGGCGGGGGAGTTCCATGTCCCTTTCTGGGTGATCCTCGGCGCGCACGCCTCGATTTCGTTGGGCACGTTCTTCGGGGGATGGCGGATCGTTCGGACGATGTCGCAGCGCGTCACAGCCCTCCGGCCGTGGCAAGGCTTCTCCGCGGAGACCGGCGGCGGCATCGCCCTCGCGAGCACGGCCCTCGCCGGCATCCCCGTGAGCACGACCCACGTGATCGCTTCGGCCATCATGGGCGTCGGCGCGACGAAACGCCTCTCCGCGGTGCGATGGGGCGTCGCGCGTCGCATCGTGTGGGCGTGGATCATCACAATCCCCGCCTCGGCTGCGGTTGGGATGGCCGCTTACGCCGCGCTGAGACTCGCGTTTGGCGTGTGACGATCTCGTCCGAATTCGGTAGGCTCGCCCTCCGGGCGGCGCTATGCATCAATCGGATTCGATTCTCGGAGCTAGGAGAAATTTTACGTCGCCCTTTCCGCCCGCGATCTTGAACTCCATCTTCACCGGATAGTCGGAGCCCAGGAAGAGCGAGACGTTGGGCGCGGAGCTGATCGCCTTCACCATGTTCGAGAAGTAGTCGAGCGGGAACAGGGACCGCACCGCCTCCTTCGCCTGGATCTCCTCGAGCAGGTCCTTCGGAACCATGTGCGACACGTTGTCCGTGTCGCCCTCCGACACGATCTCGAATCCCTCCGGCGAGGCTTTGAGCGCGATATGGTCGCTGATGCTCTCCGAGGCGCGGATCGCCTGGCGCAGCTCGTCCGTCCGCACGACGACCTTCGCGGGCAGGTTGAGGCTCGGCACCTTCGGATCGCTCATGCCGGCGGTGTCGACGAGGGCCATGCGCCGCGTCGTGTTGCCGACCGTCACGACGAGCCGGTTCTTGTCCTCGTCGTGGCTCAGGGAGATCGTCTCGCCGGCCTTCGCCAGACGGAGGATCTCCTTCATTTTGTCCATGTCGATTCCGAGTTCGCTTTCGTCCGCCTTGAACGTCTCGAAAGCCCCCCGGTCCAGCGACAGGTCGACCATCGCGACGTGCGCGGGGTCGACGGCCTTGACGACGACGGAGTCCTTGCCGACGTTGAATTTCGCTTCATCGACGAGCGTCGATACCACGTCGACCACCTCCTTGAGGACGTCTGCCTTGACCTTGGCCTCGAACAATTGCCGCTCCCCCATGAATTTCGGTCCGCAATCCGATGGACGATAATAAAGGTTCCCGGGCCGTCGCTCAGTATTCCCGCCACGTGTGCCCGCACTTCACGCACCGGTAGATCCGGGTCGTCGGCTCGTCCGCCGCGCGGGTCTGCCGCATCACCCAGAACGCCTCGTAGTGGCCGCACTTCGGGCACTCGACGCGGGTCTTCGGGAGCGTCTCGGTGATCTCGTCAAGGACGAGCGTCTCCGCGGGCTTCTCCTTCCCCGCCCGCGCGACCTTCGTGACGGTCGCGTCCTTCCCGGACAGGGACCGCTCGTAGCCGCACGAGTTGCAATGCACCTTCCCCTTCGTGGGGAACATGAGCGAGCCGCATTTCGGGCAGAACATCAGGAGCGGAAACAGTCAGAGGACCCTGCGGTAAAAAGGTTGTCGCTTACAACTTCGAGTGATCGTAATTCTTGAGGGCGCGCTCGACGAACCGCTGGATCGCGCGCTCCTCGGCCTGGCTGCGCAGCCGTGCGGGGCGGCTCTCCCGCTCCGGCGGCTCCTCGTCCTCTTCCTCGTCGGGCCTCGCCCGGGCCCCGTGGTGGCGGGCGCGCCGATCGTCGTCGTGGGCGCGACCGGATCGATGCGGGCGCACCTCGACGACCTCGCGGTCGTCGTCCTCGTCCTCTTCGTCGTCGTCCGGGCGACGACGGAGGCGGGTCGCGTGACGGCCCTGCATGTCGAGCACTTCCGCGGGCACGGAACGATAATCGTCGAGTCGGTCCGACGGACCGCGATGGCGTCTCCGCCGTGATTCCGGGACCACGATCGGGCGGGCGTGACCGCGGGCGTGTGCCCGGACCGGGCGCCGGGACCGGTCGATCTCCTCATCGTCCTCGTACGACTCCTCTTCCTCGTCGACGTACGGTCGCGCGCCGAGCAGAGGCTGCACGAAATTCACTCCGACCGAGGATCCGGACCCGGACCCGAACGTCAGCTCCCTTCGCGTCTGCTCCGCGATCAAGCCGCCGATGTACGCGAAGATGATGACCATGAGGTAACCGTTCGTGCCCATGCCGAACGTGGTGGTCAGCGCCTGGACGAACCCCTGCATGTAGGCGACCATGAACTCCTTGTACGGCAGGAGGAACGGCAGGATGCTCGAGACCGCGTCGCTCACGACCAGGGGAAGGGAGGCGACGAAGTCGATCTGTCGGGACGCGAAGTTGTGCGCGTACGCCGCGTTGGCGACGTAGATCGTGATGACGGGCAGCAGCGCCGCCGTCACGCCTTTCATCGGTGAGCCGGAGCGGCGGCCGCCGACGAAGCCTGCGATCATCGGACCGGCGGGCTGGACCCACCACAACAAGAAGGAGAGGATGAGGATGATGCGGGAGGAAGACCAGAAGGAGAACGGGGGTCCGTCGCCGTGGAAGCGGTTCGCCTCGCCGTCGACCTCGATCCGGTAGACGCCCGGATGGTGGCTCTCCCGCGTCCCTCGCGACGTGCGCCGGCGACGGGGCGGATCGCGTTCCTCCGCTTTCCGGTCCCTCCGGAGCGGCCAGAGGAGCAAACGAAGGAGTCCCATGCCCATCCCAGCAAGGCCCGCGGGTCGGACCTTTGTCTGACGTGTTTCAACGGCCGCGAGCGTATTAATAGATTTGCTCGCGAGGCCGATTTGACAAACACCGCGTCGATGCACAAGCGTTTCCCGAGGAATCCCGCGACTCACGATCGCCGCGGTCGGTACCGGTTCGGATCATCGAAGAAGTCGATCACCCGCACGCCCGCTTTGAGCGTTGCCGAATGCGGCACGCCGGCCGGCACCAGGTACTCCTCTCCCGGCCCCAGGACGCGCGTCTTCCCGCCGATCGTCAAGACGAGTTCCCCTAGCGACGACGACCCCCCATTGGGTGCCGTGGGAGTGCTCCGGCACCTCGGAGTCTTGCATCGCCTCGACGAACGTCGCGCAGGCCGTCGGGCCCTGCAACAGGCGGAGCGTGATGCCGCGAAACGGCGCTTCCGCCTCAGGGAGTCGGCGGACGATCTCCGGAAATCCAGACATGACCGGGGAATGAAGCCTCGGCTAATGAACTCCGTCGCCGTGGGCCCGCGAGGTCTCAGCCGCCGTAGTGCCACTTCAGGGCATCGAGCGGCATCAGCTTGCCGCGCCCCTGGTGGATGTCCACTACCTCGGCCAATGCGATGCGATGGTCCCCGCGCTCCAGGATGTCGACCGTCCGGCACTCGATCCAGCCGGCACCGCCATCCACAACCGGGAGTCCGGAGGCGGTGTGGTCCTTCTCGACCTTCTCGAACGAACCATCGACGACGCTCTCCGCGATCCCGTTCATGCCATCCGTCAGGAACGAGACCGCGAACGCCTTCGATCGGCGAACGTGCGAGAGGGTGCGACTGTCTTCGGAGAGCGCGAACGCGACGAGAGGTGGCTTGAACGAGGTCTGCATGAGCCACGTGCCGAACATCAAGTGGTCCGAACCCTCGTCCGTCTTCGTCCCGACGACGTAGGCGCCGTACGGAATCATCTGCAGGACGGCTTTCTTCGCCTTCTTGTCCATCGACCCACCGCGCGGCCCATCGCGTCCGCGAGTATTGAAGTTTCACGGGCCTCACTGCCGGTGGACCGCCGCTGTGTTCGGGAGCCGGAGGGGGAGTCCCGCCTGCCGGATTTGAACCGGCGGCCTGATGATGGCAGCGGGCACCGCGCACAGGGCGCGGGAGCACTCTACAGTCACCCGCTCTGACCAGGCTGAGCTAAGGCGGGACGGGCGTCGAAACGGGTCGGGCCATAAGATTCTATCGAATGGGGCGCGGATTAGCGGGTTGCGGGAGGATCATGCCGCGGGCCGGGCTCGAACCGGCGACTTCGAGATCTTCAGTCTCGCACTCTCCCAAACTGAGTTACCGCGGCTCGCGCGGACCATGAAACTGGAAGGGAAAAAGGTTTCCGCGCGCAGGACGGACCCTCGGTTCAATAGGCGTTCGGCGGCGTGCAACCGATCGGATCGGAGCGCTCGAACTACTCGACCCAATTCCCGTCGGGATCTTTGACGTACTCGACGTGGAACCAGCTCGATGTCCCTCGAGCCCCCGGAGTCAACTTTAATCCGCGCGCGGCCGTTGCCCGCGCCGATGGAGCCGATTGCGCCGGCCGCCGTCTATCGCGCGTTGGAGTCCCGCTTCCCGCAAGCGCTCGAGTCCACGCGCAGGTTGCTGCGCCAACCGTCCGTCAGCGCGACGGGGGAAGGTGTACAAGAGTGCGCGGAGATGGTCCGCGGGATGATGGCCGAGATCGGTTGCAAGACGCAGACGTGGTCGAAGGGCGGCCACCCGCTCGTGATTGGCGAGCTCGACGTCGGAGCGCCCGTGACGCTCGTCGTGTACGAGATGTACGACGTGCAGCCGGTCGGCGACCTGAACGCTTGGACAGCGCCCCCCTTCGCGGCGGAAATCCGCCAGGTCCCCGAGGTCGGCGAGGCGATCATCGCGCGCGGCTCGACGAACTCGAAAGGCGCGCTATCGAACCACTTCTTCACGTGGAAGACGATCCGCGACGTCGACGAGATGCCGGTCAACCTCAAGATCCTGGCCGAGGGCGAAGAGGAGATCAGCAGCGCGAACTTCATCGAGTTCATCCGCACGCACCGGCGCGAACTCCGGGCGGACGGCGCCATCGCGAACGATTACTCGGAAGATCTGCGCGGCGTGCCGACGATCTACCTTGGCGTCAAAGGGTGTCTCTACCTCACGATCTGGTCCCGCGGGAACCCCCAGGCAGGGGGCCCGATGGACAGCGAGATCCACAGTGCGAACGCGGTGTGGATCGGATCGCCGGTCTGGCGGCTCCTCCAGGCGTTGAACACGCTCGTCGACCGGGACCAGCGGCCCGCGATCGACGGCATCTGGGACGACGTCGTGCCGCCGACGAAGACGGACATCGCGATGGTCAACGTGCTCGCGAAGCGGTTCGATCCGGACGCGTGGCTGAAAGAGGAGCGGACGGCGAAATTCAAGTACGACCGGCCGAAGGACAAGCTCTTGCGGACCTATCTGTTCGAGCCGACCGTCAACATCTGCGGCATCTACTCGGGTTACATCGACCACGGCGGCACGAAGACGGTTCTGCCGCACGAGGCGTACGCGAAGATCGATATTCGGTTGGTCAAGGACATGACCGTCGAGGGAACCTTGCGGAAGTTGAAGGCCCATCTGAAGAAGCGGGGCTTCGGAGACCTTCAGATCGAGGTGCACGGGCCGTACGGCCCCGCGAAGACGGACCCTGGCTCGTGGATCGCGAAAGCGGCGGTCGACGCTGTCGAGTCGCACGGGAAGGAGCCGGAGGTCTGGCCGTCGAGCGGCGGCACGATGCCGGCGTTCGCCTTCGACGAGTACCTGAAGCTGCCCTGGGTGTCGACGGGCCTCGGACACGGATCCCGGGCCCATGCGCCGAACGAGTACGCGTCGATCGAGGGGATGAAGCGCTTCATGGCGGGCGAAGCCTCCCTCGTCTACGCCGCGGCCCGCCGAGGGCCGAAACGCGGCCGCTGAACGCCGCCAGTCGACCGGTAAAATGTCGTCGAAATTCGCCGCCGAATCGGGGGCGCTTTTCATGGAGAAAATCGACTCATTCTCAAGGTCAGATTTTCAGCGCGACACCTATAAATAGCGTCACCCAGGATGGGCCGACGGTATGCATACGGAGGATTCTCCTCAGGTGAATCCATGCGTGTTCTGATCCGCGAGCTTCGGTCGGACGAACGGGGCGTCGCCTCGACCGTCGGCACGATCATGGCGCTCCTCGTGTTCCTCACGTTCCTCAGCCTGATCGTCAACCAGTACGTCCCCGTGTGGATGAAGGACTCCGAGGCGTCCCACATGAACACCGCCCTCGGCAACTTCGGGAGCCTCAAGGGAGCGATCGACCTCCAGGTCCTCGCGGCCCAGGCCGCCCGGAACGCGGGCGCGTTCTACATCCCGACGACCGCATCGGCCGCGATCGGCCTCGGGGTCGACGGCGTGCCCATCTTTGCCGCCCCGACGATCGGCACGCTCAAGTCCAGTCCGGATTCGGGCCCGTTCACCGTCCAGTTCAGCTACCTCATCCGGGGGGTCCCCACCCCCGTCCGCGATCAGTCGAACGGCACGATCGACCTGGACGTGGCCAACCGCTACTACGTGCCGCAGCGCGTCGCCTACGAGAACGGCGCCGTGATCCGGTACCAGGGAGACGGCCAAGTCGTCCGGGCCCAGCCCACCTTCTCGGTCATCAAGACGAACAACTCCCTCGACATCTCGTTCGGGCTCGTGAGCCTGTACGGCGCCGGCGCGATTGCCGGGACGAGCACGGAGATTGTGAACACACAGGTGTTCGCGTTCGACCGCCAGGACTACCGCGGATTCGCGAGCAACGCGGTCGTCTGGATCAACCACACCTCGCGGTACGCGCTCGCGTGGTACACCTTCCTGAATCAGACCCTCGCGGACGCCCTGAAGCTGGGCGGCACGTACGTGTCGACGCCGCTCGACCAAACGTTCACGGGGATGCTCGGCGCGCTTCCGGTCTACCAGATCACATCCCGCTCCAATCCGAGCACGGGGATCTACATCATGCAGTTGAAGCTCTACAACAACGCCCTCGTGATGCCGCTGAGCGTGTTCCGCCTCCTGCACGCGCAGGTCCAAATCGGCGTCGGAGATAACACGCAGAGCGTGCAGTTCTAAGGGGACCACACATGCCGAAGCAACGAAAGGTGATGATGCCGAAGGGCGCGATCCAGCAGAAGGCGGAGTGGTCCGGGACCCGCGGATCGTATCTCACGCGAATCCCCAACCTCACCCGCGACACACTCGAGGAGATCGAGGTGTACCCGATCCGGGAGCCGCTGACGTACTCCCGCGTCGTGTACGACCACGAGCGATCGGAGTACATCTACGAGGTCTGGGAGCCGCAGCTTGACGCGCGGGAGAAGGAGTTCCTGGACATGATCAAGGACTCCCTGAACCGCACCCTCGAATACGAATGGGACAAGATGGCGGAGAAGGACAAGCGGGAGTACCTCCAGGAAGCGGTCGATTCGTTCATCAAGTCCCGCGGCCTACGCCTCGAGCCGGCCTCGAAGGACAAGATCGTCTACTACATCATCCGCGACTTCGTCGGATACGGTCCCGTGGACGTCCTGATGGCCGACCTGCGGATCGAGGACGTCTCCTGCGACGGCACCGCCATCCCCTTGTTCATCTTCCACCAGAAGTACGAGTCGATCAAGACGAACGTCATCTTCGACGACGACGACGCTCTGAACTCGTTCGCCGTCATGCTCGGCCAGCGCTGCGCGAAGCAGATCTCGGTCGCGAACCCGATCCTCGACGGCACGTCCGTCGAAGGACACCGCGTCCAGGCGACGTACAGCCGCGAGGTCACGACCCGCGGCTCCTCGTTCACGATCCGGCGGTACAAGGAGAAGCCCTTCACGCCGACGGAACTCGTGAAGTTCGGCACGGCGAGCGCGGAGATGGTCGCGTACCTCTGGGTCGCCGTCGAGAACGGCAAGTCCATGATGGTCTGCGGCGGCACCGCGAGCGGAAAGACGGCGACGCTGAACAGTGCGGGCCTCTTCATCCGGCCGGGTGCCAAGATCGTCTCCATCGAGGACACGCGGGAGATCAACCTGCCCCACGAGAACTGGATCCCCGGGACGACGCGGTCCGGCGTCGGCGAGCGCGGCCCCGATGGGAAGGCGGGCGGCGAGATCGACATGTACGACCTCGTGCGCGCGGCGCTGCGGCAGCGGCCGAACTACATCCTCGTGGGAGAGGTCCGCGGCGCGGAGACCTACACGATGTTCCAGGCGATGGCGACAGGCCACCCGACCATGTCGACGATGCATGCGGACTCCGTCAAGTCGATGGTCAACCGGCTGGAGAACCCGCCGATCAACACGCCGCGTATCCTGCTCACCGCCCTCAACTTCGTCATCATCCAGACGCACGCGCGAATCGGCGATTCGATCGTCCGGCGCATCAAGCAGGTCGTCGAACTCGTCGGGTTTGAACCGGAGACGAACGAGCTGATCACGAACACGGTGTACGAGTGGGATGCGGCGACGGACACGTTCGTCTACAAGGGGCACTCTTTCCTCTTCGACGAGATCATGGAAATGAAGAACATGACCCACGAGGAGATGGAAGCGGAGTTCCAGCGCCGGATCGACATTGTCAACTACATGGTCCAGAAGGGAATGGTGGACTTCCGCGAGATCGCGAAGATTGTCGTGCAATACTACCAATACCCCGAAGAGACGGCGAAGCGGGTCCGCGACGAGATGGGCTGGGCCGATCACGGGGCCATGAAGGCCGTCGAAGCAGGGGGTGAGACCGTTGGGTAGCTCCGCGTTTGAGAAGCTCGAGACCCGCGGGACGCTCACGAAGACGAAGCGATTCCGCCCCGGCGAGGAGGCCGGCAAGGGCCATCACATGGTCAAGCTCCCGAAAGGCGCGAAGCCGGTGAACGTCAGCCTTTCGGCGAAGGAACAGGTCGCCTGGCGCATGTTCGGGAAGTTCGTTCAGACCCGGAAACGGGACGATACCGAACTCGAGGACAACCTACTCAGCGCGCACATCCGGCTGCGGCCCGAGGAGTATCTGGCCGTCGCCTGGATGAACACGACGTTCGCCGCGATCGGGGCCGTCGTGGCGGCGTTCATCGCCTCGATCTTCCTGTTCATCCTCCGGATCGACATCTTCACCCTCATCATCATCCTCGGCCTCGTCGCTGCGCTGCCGATCTTCTTCTCTTCCATGTACTACTTCGGGCTCCCGATCGGGTACCACGGCAAGCCGGCCTCGATGGCGAAGAAGCGCGGCCGGAAGATCGACAAGAAGATCTCCGGCGCCATGTCGTTCATCTCCGCGATGGCTTCCGCGGACGTCCCGGTGGACGTGATCTTCAAGGAGCTCTCGAAGCAGACCGTCTACGGCGAGGTCGCCAAGGAGGCGGAATGGATCACCCGAGACACGGAGCTCCTCGGCGTGGACATCCTGACCGCCATCCGGAAGGCGGCCCAGCGATCCCCGTCCTCGAAGTTCCAGGACTTCCTGCAAGGCGTGGTGACGACGTCGACGAGCGGCGGCCAGCTCAAGCCGTACTTCCTCGTGAAGGCGGAGCAGTTCGAAAAAGAAGACCGCCTCGGGATGCGGCAGAGGATGGAGACGCTCGGGATGCTCGCCGAGTCGTTCGTGACCGTCGTGGTAGCGTTCCCCCTGTTCCTCGTGGTGATCATGGCCATCATGGCACTCATCAGCAAGACGGGCTCGGGGTTCGTCCTCCTCTTGTTGTACGTGGTCGTCGGCCTCATGATCCCGATGAGCCAGTTCGGTTTCATCTTCGTCATCTGGAACATGGAACAGGAGAGCTGACACATGGCGAACGTGGAACTCGAGAAGGCCCGCGTGCGGCTGTACCAGAAGTCGGACCGGCGCCAGGCGATCATCGCCCTCAGCTCGGTGCTGCTCGTCCTCTTCGGCTTCGTCGGATTCCTCAACCTGATCAACTCGGTGAACCTGGGCTTCCGTGGAGATCAAACGCCCGCGGAGCGCTTCATCTATTGGTTGGTCCTCGGAACCCTCGGCTTCATCGGTCCATACGGGTTCTTCCTCGCGAAGAAGCAGCGGGAGATCAAACTCATCGAGCGCCGCCTCCCAGACTTCCTCCGTGACGTCGCGGAGGCCGGGCGGTTCGGCATGACCCTCGCCGAGGCAATCGTGGTCTCGTCGGGGGGGCGCTACGGCAAACTCACGCCGGAGATCAAGAAGATGGCGGCCCAGATCAGCTGGGGCGTCCCTGCGACCGAGGCCCTCCGTCTGTTCTCCGAGCGCGTGAAGACCCCGATGGTGCAGCGGGTCATCGCGATCATCGTGAAGTCGTCCGACGCGGGGGGCGATGTTGCCGACGTCCTGACGATGGTCAGCCACGACACGAAGGAGAACCAGCTGACGGAAGACGAGCGGCGGATCGCAATGTCGACGTACATCGCGGTCATCTACATCTCGTTCATGGTGTTCCTCGTCACGATCTGGATCCTGAACGTCACGTTCCTGCCGAAGATGCTCGAGGCGAGCAACGCCCTGGGCCAGACCGGGACGGCCGTCGCGAGCCCCTTGGCAACGGACTTGGTCGGCGTCGTGCGGAGCATCCGCCTCGCGTTCTTCATCGCGATCATCGTGCACGGCCTCGGCGATGGCATCCTCGCGGGCGTCCTGGACACCGGCAGCATCCCGAACGGACTGCGCCACAGCTTCGTCATGCTACTGATCGGGTTCTGCGCGTTCCTGATCATCTGAGGTGACCGAATGGCCCAATCGATGCAGCAAGAGTACGCGGGACAGAGCGAGCAAGCCGGCGCGTCTGGAGGGAAGCAGAAGAAGCCGACGCGCAAGGCGTTCGACTCCGCGAAGCGACGCTTCAACCGGAAGCTGCTCGGCGACAAAGGCGTGAAGGTCAAGGCGCCGAAGGTGAGCAGCATCGAGGAGACGACCCTCGGCAAGATCACCACGATCCCGAAGATCGTCCGACGCAACATGAACGAAATCGAGATCCAGCCGATCCTGAAGAATTTCTCCTACGTGCGAATCCTCTACGACACGATGGCGAACGAGTATTTCTACGAAGCCATCGAACCGAAACTCCTCGAGGAGGAGTCGGAGCTCCTCGAGGTCCTGAAGGAGATCCTCGTCGAAAACCTCGAGATGCTCGAGGATGCGGACAAGGAGCAGAAGCAGAACTACCTCCGGCGAATCGTCGACGGCCTCCTGAGGGAACTCGGGGTCGACCTGCACCCGGTCTCGAAGGAGCGCGTCATGTACTACGTGTACCGGGACTTCATGCGGTACGGCCCGATCGACGTCGTAATGACGGACATCCAGGTCGAAGACGTCTCCTGCGATGGGGTGAACGTGCCGTTCTACATCTACCACCGCAAGTACGGCTCCATCCCCTCGAACCTGAAATTCGACAACGCGGAGGAGCTCGACTCGTTCGTAATCTGGCTCGCCCAGCGATCCGGCAAGCACATCTCCGTCGCCAAGCCCATGCTCGACGCGACGATCCCCGATGGCTCGCGACTTCAAGCGACCCTGGGGATGCACGTCACGAAGCGCGGGTCCTCGTTCACGATCCGGCGGTTCCGGGAGAACCCCTTCACGCCGCTCGACCTCGTCCGCTTCAAGACGATGTCGCCGGAGATGATGGCGTACATGTGGCTCGCCATCGAGAACGGCCAGTCGATGCTGATCTGCGGCGGCACGGCGTCGGGCAAGACGACGACGCTGAACGCGATCCTGCTGTTCATCCCGCCCCAGATGAAGATCGTGTCCATCGAAGACACGCGCGAACTGAACTTGCCCCACGAGAACTGGGTCCCCTTGCTCACCCGCGCCGGTTTCGGTGGAAAGTCGCAAGTCACCGGAAAGCCCGCCGGCGAGATCGACATGTTCGACCTCTTGACCGCGGCCCTCCGGCAGCGCCCGCAGTACATGATGATCGGTGAGGTCCGTGGGCCCGAGGCGTTCGTCGTGTTCCAGGCCATGGCCACGGGGAAGTCCGCATACACGACGTTCCACGCGGACGACGTGCAGGCGATGGTCCACCGGCTCGAAAACGATCCGATCAACCTGCCGCGTGCGCTCGTCGCAGCGCTCGACATCGTCCTGCTGCAGGCGCAGGTGAAGGTCGGCACGGACATGACTCGGCGCGTCAAGGCGATCGTCGAGGTGGTCGGCACGGATCCGGAGTCGAACGAACTGATCACGAACTCCGCGTACACCTGGAACCCCGCGGATGACACGTTCAACTATTCAGGTCACTCGTACGTCTACGAGAAAATCTCCCTCGCGCGGAACTGGAACCAGCGGCGAATGGAACAGGAAGTCAAGCGCCGCCTGGACCTCTTCGACTACATGAAACGGATGGAGATCAAGAACTACCGCGACGTCGCGAAAATCGTGTCGTCATACTACCGAGACCCGGACGGCATGATCAAGATCGTCCGCGAAACGCTGCAGGCGCAAGGCGTCGCCGTGCCTGCGTCGTGAGATCCGCCTACGACGATCGCGCGTCGCGCACCCCGAGGGCCAGGCCTCCGGAGACGGCCAGGCACGCTCCGAGCACCGCGAAGAGGCCCCTCGCCGCATTCTGTGCGAGCATCCAGCCGGCCAGCACCGCCCCGATCGAGCCGACACCGAAGACGCTGAGGAACGAGAATCCGAAGGCGAGACCTCGGACGGACCGCGGGGCTTCACCGGCGACGAGCGTGTTCTGCAGGGGCTCCAGGGAGAAGAGCACGAAGCCGAAAGCCAGCGCCGCCACGGTGAAGGCGCCCGAGGTCGGGAGGAGCGCAAGGGCGAGGAGGATCCCCGCCGCAACGAGGCTGAGGCCGAACAGGATGCGGTCCGGATGCGTTCGGTCCGCGAGCCTGCCCGAGAGGATCTGGCCGATCGCGCCGAGCCCCAGCGCCACGGCGAATGCGGCCGCTCCCATGAATCGAGGGAGGAACGTCAGCCCGCCTTGGTATGCGAACCCTGCGAACATGTAGACGAGCAGGATCCGGACGTATGGGATCGTGAAGAGTCTGCGCAGGGACCCCCGCGGAGCCCCCGGCGGCTCGGCCGCCGCCGGCGGAAGAAGCCCGGCCAGGAGGAGCGCCGTTGCAATCAAGGATGGCAGGATGAGGCCCGCCGCGGCGAGACGCCAAGACCCGCCGAAGGCGAGCACGGCGCCGACCGCAGCCGGGCCGGAAGCAATCCCGAGGCTCCCACCCATCCCGTGCCAGCCCATTCCTCGACCCTGTTCGGCGACGGTCCTCGAGATCACGGACAGCCCCGTCGGATGGTAGATTCCGGAGAACAGCCCGAGCGTCCCGAGCCCAACTGCGAGCGCGGGAATCGAAGGACTCAGGGCGATCCCGGCGAGGGACCCGGCGATTCCGAGACCGCAGAGGACGAGCAGCCGTCCCGGCGAGCGGCGGTCCGCCAGGAACCCGAACGGCACGCTCGCGACGCCGTATCCGCCGTACGCGATCGACGCGAGCAAGCCCAGGGTCACATCGTCCGTCGGGAACTCGTTGCGCCAGGCGAGCAGGAACACGGGAATCGCCAGGACGTTCGCATGGACCGCGCCATGGAAGAACGCCAGGAGGGCCACGACCCTCCGATCCTCCCGCCGCATCCGTCGCGGCATCGCGCGGGCCGCATAAGGCCTTCGCCGGTATCACACGCGCACGACGGCGGCGATCGAACCGGGGACTTCGAGGACGAGGCTCACGATCACGAGGACGACGATCCAGACGCCGCCGGGAAGCGCCACAGCAAAGCGGAGGAGCCGGCCGACCCATCGTCTTGCCGGATTCGTTCGGGACGCGCCGAACCGCGCGACGCCACGGGCCCGCGCGCAATCGGAGGCAGCGGTGGACTCACTGGTCGTCATCGACGGACTTGTCGCTCGACTCGGCGTCGGAGCTCTGGTCTTCCTGGCTCTCCGCCGGCTTCTTGATGATCTTCCGTTGGACAGGCGGCGGTTGAGGGGCGACGGGCCTTCGGATCACGCGCCGCGGCAGGGCGTCCGATTCGGCGGCGGGTGCGGGTGCGGCGGCCCGAGATGCCGTCGGAGCGACTTGGGGCCCCGACGGCGCTTCCGACGGTGCCGGAGAGGGGGCGGCGCCCCGACGACCCGCGGGCGTGGCCACCACGATGCCGCCACCACCGGGCGGGCGCTGATCCCGCATGAGCGAGCCGCACTTGTGGCACACCGTGGCCGTCACCGAGTTCAAGGTGCCGCACACGGGACACGGCTTCGACCCCATCTTCCGCATCTCTTCTTCTTCGCGGAGCCAGTCTTCGAATGTCACGAAGGTGGGCTGCTTCCGCCACCAGTCCTGGAACTCGCGGTCGGACAGGGACCGGCCGATCTGGCGGGACGATTCCTCCCGCAGCTTCCCCACGACCTCGTCGTATTGCACGCGCATCTTCTCCTCGTAATCCGCCATTTCCACCTGCCCGGTCGCGAACTCGACGCCGCATTCAGGGCATTGCTTCACGTCGACGGGGATCCAGGCCTGGCAGTTCGAGCACTTCGCCATGTCCTTCTCGAACTCGACGCCGCACTTCGGGCACGACGTCGCGTCCTCGGGGATGAAGGCG
>DASPZJ010000025.1:0-2082 GCA_035636315.1 Thermoplasmata archaeon | reverse complement strand
GTCCGGAACGGTTTTATAAAACCTCAGAGTAGGTCACGCTGCGCGGACGCGGGCCACCGGCCCGAAGGAGTCTGCGAAACGATGGACGAGGACGAAGAACCCGGCAGTCAACGAAGCGAGGCGAGAGATGGAACTCTGGCTCGTCTGCGCCCTCCTCACGGTCGCGTGCTACGGCGTGGGCGAGGGCCTGTCAAAGGAGCCGACGGTCCGGCTAGGATCAGCCCGGATGCTCGTCCTGTACGCCCTCGGTAACGCCCCCATCTACGCCGCATGGTTCTTCCTCGGGTCCGGATGGATGCGCCTCACGCCCGCGGGGCTCGCGCTCGGCATCGCCAGCGGGGTCTGCGGTGCCCTCGGGACCGCCTCCTGGTTCCGCGCGATGGAATCCGGCACGGCGTCCGTCGTGAGCGGGTTCACGGCCGCGTACCCCGTCATCACGGTCGCCGCCGCCGTCGCGATCCTCGGCGTGTCGCTAGTCCCGCTCCAGGTCGTCGCGATCGCGTTCCTGATGATCGGCGCGGTCCTCCTCGGCGTCTACGATCACCCGGGCCATGCGGCCGTCGGCCGCGCGTGGCTCGCGCCGATGCTCCTGGCGATCGTCGCGTGGGGCGCCTGGGGGATCCTGGAGAAGCTGTCGATCGAGGCGCTCGGATTCGCTGGCAACGCAGGCGTGTACCTGCTCGTCTCGACGCCGATCTACCTCATGATCGCCCGCAAGGGTTTCGAGCGCCAGAGCGCGTGGGATCGACTCGGGGTGCGGGAGGCCCTGCCCTCGCTCCTGCTGTTCGGGATCGCGGGGATCACGATCTTCCTCGCGATCGGCCTCGGTCCTCTCGCCGTCGTCGTGCCGCTCACGACCGCGTACCCGATGGTCGCGATCCTCGTGCGGCGGTTCTGGATGGACGAGCGGATGACGCTCCCGCAGAAGTTCGCCGTCGGACTCGCGATGCTCGGCGCCGTCCTCGCCGCCTTGTGACCCTGTGACGCCAAGCTTTTCAATGCGGGTCCGTCTCGCCCTCGCGTGTTCCGTCCTTGGCGGAGCTTCCCGACGATGGTCGCCTCGGGCCTCGTCGTCGGGTTCGTGACGGGGGGCTTCCCCGCCTACTCGAAGGAGATTTCCCAGCTCGCCCTCGCGGTCGGGATGACGTTCTCGCTGGCCGAGATCACGCTGAAAGGCATCTCGCCTCGCGATGAACTCCGCGGCTTCCTCGTCTCCTTCGCTCTGACCTATGTCGTGTTGAGCGGCGTGATCCTCGCGTTCGCGTATGCGAGCGACGAGGCGGCGATCCGGGACGGGTGGGTGCTCATGGCGGCCGTGCCGCCGGCGGTCGCGGTCGTGCCGATCACCGGGTACCTCAAGGGCGACACGCGCCGCGCGCTCGTCTCCCTCGCCATCCTGTACGTCCTCGGCCTGGCGCTCGTGCCCCTCTTCACGCTCGCCTTCACGGCGCAGGCCGTGCCCGTCTCGGAGTTGCTCGTTCAGACAGTCCTCTTGATCGGCGCGCCGCTTGCCGCATCCCGCGGGATCGCCCGGTGGCCGCGGGGCCGGGAGAATCGGGCGACCGTCGTCAGCGTCTCCTTCTTCGTCCTCGTGACCGCGATCGCCGGTTCGACGCGCAGTGCTCTCCTCGCGCGACCGGATCTCCTCGGCGTGCTGTCGGTCCTCGCGCTGCTCCGGACGTTCGGGGTTGGCGGACTCGTGTTCCTCCTCTCCGGAGCGCTGGGGGCTTCGAGGGAGACGCGTCTCTCGCTGACGGCCTTCGCCTCGTTCAAGAATCTCGGGCTGACCGTCGTCCTCGCGTTCGCGGTGTTCGGGCCGACCGCGACGCTGCCGTCGATCGTGTCGCTGGTGTTCGAGATCCTGTGGCTCGCGGCACTGCCTACGTTGTTCCGACGGGGTGTCCCGGCCGCGATTCCGGCGTAGGCGGACTACGCGGGCCTCGGACGCGCCTCGAGCGCGCGGGAGACCGCACTTTTCACGGGCGCATAGTCGTTCGGATCGCGGAAGACCTCGCGCCCGTCGACGATCACCGCGAAGCCGGAGCCGACCCGGTGCCGCAGGCCGAGCCACACCCCTTTGGG
>DASPZJ010000024.1:0-12838 GCA_035636315.1 Thermoplasmata archaeon | reverse complement strand
TGGCTGGCGTAGTACCCGCCGTGCGTACGGTCGGAGAGGACCTCCTCTGCCCAACGGAGGATTCCCTCTGCAGTCTCGCGAAAGAGCGGGTCGTTCGTGAGCTGCCACGCGTGCACGTAGTTCGCGAGGAGGCCCGCGTTGTCATAGAGCATCTTCTCAAAGTGCGGCACGATCCACCGCGGGTCGGTCGCGTAGCGGTGAAAGCCCCCGCCGATCTGGTCGTAGACGCCACCCCGAGCCATCGATCCGAGCGTGCGCGTGAAGATCGTCGCGAGGCCCGGCTCCCGCGTGCGGTGGTAGCGGGCCATGACCCACTCCATCGTGCCGGCGTGCGGGAACTTCTGCTGGCCGGAGATCCCGCCGTTCACGGGGTCGAACTGACCGCGGAGGGCGTCGAGGCTCTCCTTCAGCATCGCGTCGTTCACGACGCCCTCTTCGATGAGGGTCCCGCGTCCCTCGGCGAGCGCGCGATGCAGCGATTCGGCCTCGCGCACCGTGTCGGCCTTGTTCGTGCGGTACGCCTCCGCCATCGCCAGCAGGACGCGTCGGAAGCTCGGGCGTCCGAACGCGTCCTTGGGCGGGAAGTACGTGCCGCCGTAGAACATCTTGCCGTCCGGCGTCAGGAACCCGGTGAGAGGCCAACCCCCGGATCCCGTGAAAGCGCCGACCGCGTGCTGGTAGCGGACGTCGATGTCGGGCCGCTCGTCCCGGTCCACTTTGATTGCAATGAAGTTCTCGTTGATCACCCGGGCGAGGTCGGGGTCCTCGTACGACTCGCGGTCGATCACGTGGCACCAATGGCACCACGTCGCCCCGATGTCAAGGAGGATCGGCCGGTCGAGTTCCTTCGCCCGCCCGAACGCTTCTTCGCCCCACGGATGCCAGTCGACGGGCTGGTTCGCCGCGCCCTTGAGATACGTCGACGTCTCCCGGGCGAGGCGGTTTTTCCCCATGGGCGGAGCGCAGGCGCGGGCGCGTTAAGTGCCTTTGGGTGCCGCCACCGGCGCCTTCAGCTTCTCCGCAAACTGCTTCCGGAACTTCGCGACCTTCGGCGCGACGACCGCCCGGCAGTAGCCTGCCGTCGGGTTCTTGCGGAAGTAGTCCTGGTGGTATTCCTCGGCGCGATAGAATGCGGACAGGGGCGAGAGCTCCGTGACGAACGGATGCGCCCAGAGCTTCGCGGCTTCGAGCTCTCCGATGACCTTCTGCGCGGCCGCCTTCTGGTCGTCGTTCGCATAGAAGACCGCGGAGCGGTATTGCGTTCCGAAGTCGCCACCTTGGCGGTTCAGCGTCGTGGGATCGTGCACCGTGAAGAAGATCCGAAGGATTTCCGCGAGGGAGATGATCGTCGGGTCGAAGGTGATTCGGACGGCCTCCGCGTGGCCCGTCGTGTCGGTGCACACCATTTCGTACGACGGATTCTGAACCCTGCCTCCGGAATAGCCGACCTCGACTCTCTCGACGCCCCGCAATTCCTGGAACACGGGCTGCAGACACCAGAAGCAGCCGCCGGCCAGGGTGATCGTCTCTCGTCCGTTTTCCATTGGGATTCAGCGCCCCATGGGATTCAGGGAAGGTCGGATCGGGATTAAGGTTTGCCAAGCTTCCGCCGGCATCGTCCGCGCTCCGGCTATCGGAAAATCCGCGCCGCATTCGTCCGGAAGATGCGTTCCTTCGTTTCCGACGAGAGGGCCAAACCCTCCAACGCATCGATCTCCTCCCGGATTCCGGGGATTCCCGGGGCCGGCCAGTCCGAGCCGAAGACGACCTTGTCCCGGATTTCCTCGAGGCGCGGGAACCACTCGAGGAGCCGCTTCGGCGGGATGCTCGAGATGTCGAGGTAGACGTTCGGGTGGCGGCGGAGCAGGTAGAACGCGGTATCGCACCAGAGCGGACGGCCGCCGTGCGCCATCAAGATCGTCAGGTCCGGAAAATCCTGCGCGACGTCATCGAGGTCCATCGGGTCTCCATACTTCGATCGCGCTCCAGGGAAGATCGACGTGCCCGTGTGGACCATCACCGGCATCCCGATCCGCTCCGCGGTCTTGTAGATCGTCCGCAACGCGGGCAGCCTTCCGTCCGCGTACGCGTTCGCCGCGAACAACTGATGCGGCGGATGGATCTTCATCCCGCCCATCTCGAGGTTCGACGCGAGGCGCTCGACCTCCCGCTTCGGGTTCTTCGTGCGTTTCGGGTGGACCGAGCCGAACGGGATGAGACGCTTCCGGTCCGTCTTCGCGAATCCGGCGACGAACCCGTTCACGGCTTCGGTGAATCCCATGACTTCCGGTGCGACGTAATTGATGAGGCAGGCCCGCTCCACCTTGGCGGCATCCATGTGGTCCAGAAAGCCTCGCGGGTCGTCCATGAGCCGCCGGACGCGATCCCCATCCGGGATATCCCGCCACAGCATCTCGAGGACGTTCGGCTTGATGTCGCGATACGGCTCGAGGTGCACGTGAACGTCCGTGATGCCGGGCAACGTGTCGCCGTAGCCCAGGGCTCACGAAAGCCTTTTCGTCGGCGCTCGGGTCACGCGGGACTCGGGAGACGCCGGATCACTTCTCGGTAGTCGCGGTACGGCGTCGAGCACGGCTGTCCGTCCGCGTAGAGCAACGCGTTCTCGCCGGGATCCGCGTTGCTCAGTGCAAGGATCGTTGAGGAGACCGTCCCTCCACCGAGGGCGTGGACGCAGATGCTCACGCCTCCCGGCCCGGACGCGTGCGTCCGAAGCGTGGACTGGAGCGCCCGGACCACATCCTCGATCGACCGGTTCGACGTCTTCGACAGGAGGCCCTGGATCGTCTGCACCTTTGGATCCGTTGCGATATTCCCGCCTTCGTTCGTGAGGACGTTGAGTCCCTCGCGGCCGCGCGTCATCCCGATCACGCCATCGTACCGGAAGAAGTGCAGGTCTTTGCGGGAAGCGACGAACAGGTTCCAGAAGTTATACTCGTGCTCACGCAACTCGCGTTGCAAGAGGACGTCCACCGCCGGAACAGAGGCCTGCTTCAACGCGTCGAGGACGAGCAGCCCCCGGGATCGCGCACTCGCCGACGTTCGGCCACGGCGGTTCGACAGCGCGACCACGAGCCCGGTGCCGCTCGCGCCGAGCCACGTCCCGCCTGACTGGCGGTCTCGCGGGGCCACCAGCACAGGGTCCTCCGCGATGATGGCGGGCGGATCCGCGGGACGCATCGCGGATTCGTCGCGGTTCATCCCGATGACGACATCGTAACCCGGGACGGAACGCCAGAGGGCGATGAGGGTGCACATGCCACTCACTTCGTCTGCCGGAGATCGTACGCCCGCATCTGTGCAACCCGCGCGACGTCCGCCCGACCTGCCTTCGTGGCCGAGTCCATCGCGCGCTCGTACGCCAGGATCGTCGCCTGTCGCAAGTCCGCATCGCCGCTCGTGGAGGCCTGCTCGCTCATCACCTCGGCGGTGTCGAAGAAATATTTCGCGGCGGTGAGATGGTCCCCGAGCGCTCGGAAGAACGCCCCGGCGAAGAGCCCTTCATGCGTCAGCCCTTCCGCGCCCCCGGAGAAGTTGTCCTTCAGGACGGCGGCGTACTCCTTTGCGACGTCCTTCAGTGATGGATCTCCGTGAAGGTCCTGGACCGCATTGCGGTATTCGACGAGGGCGAGGTACTGCCGCTCGTCCCGCGCCATCTCGTCGTCCTTCAGGTGCAGATACGCCTGCCCGGCCCGGCGCCGCCAGACGCCCGCTTCCTTCAATCGCCCGAGTTTTTCATGACCGCGGGCGAGCGCCTGAAAGATCCCGACGCGGTCGAGCGAAGAGCCGGACTCGGTCAGCTTCGCGTAATGCTCGAGCGCGGTGCCGAAATCGCCCCGGGCCTCCGCCTCGATCGCCTCGACGAGGTGGGACATGGAGCCACGAAGTCGCAGCCGGGATATGAGGGTGCGCTCGCCGTCGGAGTAGATTCTTAAGTGGGTGGGCTGTTCGCGGCGCATGGCCGACGTCATCGCATTGGTCCTCCGGTTCTTCCATATCTGGTTCGGGATTGCTTGGATCGGCGCGCTGGTCTACGGCGTAAGTGTCCTCCGTCGCGCGCTCTCCCGAGTCGATCCAGCCTCCCGCAAGGAATTCATGAAGCAGTTCATCCCGGTCGTCACCCGGTTCCTGCCGGGGAGCGCGGTCATGACGATCCTGTTCGGGTTCGTCCTCTACCTGTACCTCGGCTCGTTCGACGTCGCCTACCTCACGGGGAGTGAGTGGGGGCGGATTCTCCTTGCCGCTCTCGTGCTCGCGCTTGCGACGTTCGCCATCGGCATGGTGTTCGGCGTCGGGAGCGCGAAGAAGATTCTCGGGCACCTGAACGAGGAGTCGTGCACCCACGGTCCTGAGGTCGGGGTGCTCCAGAATCGGTTCAATCTCGCCCAGTTCATCGGCCTTGGTCTCGGGCTCGTGATCGTCGGCCTGATGGTCCTCGCGACGGAAGGGCTTTGAGCCTCAGATCTCGGCCCACTTCCCGTGGCCTTCCCAGACGCGGACGTGCAACGGGAACTTGATCTTCTCCCGAAGCCGCTTCGAGATCAGCTCGCAGATGTTCTCGACCGTCGGGTACTCGATGAAGTCGTTCCAGTCCTTGTGGTCGTACTCGGCCAGGATCGTCCGCAGGGACTTCTTGATCTCGGCGAAGTCGAGGAGCATCCCGCCCTTGTGCTCGCCTTCGATCGTCACGTCGATCTGGTACGTGTGCCCATGGAGGGACCCGCAACGCTCGTGGCCCGGGAGGTGGTGCGCGCAGTCGATGTACTCCGTGACCCCGAGCTTCATCGTCGGCACGAAGAGGCCGGCGGCCATAAAGCTTGGCTCGCGCTCCCGTCAGATCGGCGTCACGGTGAGAAACTTCAGCGGTCCCGTGCCCCGCTGCTTGAACTGGTGTTCCTCGTTCGACTGCACGAGCAGCACGACGCCCGGGCGGAGCGTGATGCTCGAACTTCCGATGATCGCGGTCCCGCGGCCTTCCGTGACGACGAGCTGGTGATCCCACTCGTGGCGGTGCATCGCGGAGTAGCCGCCCTTGCCCAGGATCAGCTCGTGCATCGACGTTTTCCGGGCGCCGTCTTCGCGCCCGAGGAGCTGCCGCATCTTCACGTTGTAGCTGCCGTCCTCCAAGAAACGCACGGGCCCGACCGACCGGACGGTCGTCTTGTACATGGTGTACGGCGGGGGGATTCGTCCCTCCCGAATAAGATTTGCGTCTCGTCGGCTCAGGCTTCGTACGCGACCGGATCCTCGACGCCGACGGCCGCGAATGCGGCGCGCCGCTCCTTGCACGACTCGCACGTGCCGCAGTGGACATCACGGTCCCAATAGCACGACCACGTGACGTCGAACGGCACATGCATCTCCATGCCGAGGCGGACGACCTCCTCCTTCGACTTGCCGCTCAGCGGCACGAGGATCTGCACAGGCGATTTGTCGTACGACCAGAGGCTCAGGTGGAACACGCTGTTCAAGAAGTTGAAGAACTTCGGACTCGCGTCCGGGAAGGACTCCGGGTCGATCCCGTTGTGGCCGCCCACGATGTACCGAACCGCGTCGAGCTCCGCGTAGTAGCCCGCGAGGGCGTAGAAGATCAGGTTCCTCCCGGGGATGTAGCCCTCCGGGGAGTCGAGGAGCAGGCGGTTGTCGATCCCCTGCGGGCGGAGGTCATCGACCTCCTTCAGGAACGGAAGCTCCACGTGGCGGGCGTTTACGATGCCGACCTGCTCGGTGAGGGCGGTGATCGCCCCGTGCTCCCGCTTCGGCCGACCGAAGTAGTCGAACGTCAGCGGTCGGAGGTCCCAGCCGCGGGCCTTCGCCCACCACAGGGTGACGGCGGAGTCGATGCCGCCGGAAAGGAGGACGATCGCGCGCTCCATGCGTCATGCCGCCTTCGAATGGGCCTCACCGGAGTCGGGTGGACCCGCGAAAGGGAGTCCGCGGGGCCATAAATATCTGTCCTAGAAACGACCCGCGCTCGGTCCTCTCGCGGCTACGCGGCCGGCGGCGGGGGGAGGTGGTACGGCTGCCACAGGACGGAGAGCTCGTCCTCGATTCCTTCGATCGTTTCGCCCGCCCAGTGCATGAGCCGCGCGCCGTATCGGTCCTGGAGCACCGTGAGGAGGTGCCGGAGCCGGTGGACGATGTCTTCGGTCTGGCCGGCCTTCACGAGCACCGCCGCGACGAGCCCGCTATCGTTGCACATCACGAACCGGTGGTCCCCCAATGTGACCTCGTGGACCTCGCCATCCCGCTCGGAGAACGCCTCTCGCACGAACGACGAGATGGCGGAGATCATGCTCCCGACCACGTCGCGGTCCTTGTCGGACATCAGGCTCCGGGACATGTGTTTGATCAGGAGCCCGTTCTGGCCGATGAGGAAGACTTCCTCGATCATGGGTTCCGGCGGCACCTCGACGACGAACTCGGTGGGCGGCGGAGGCGGGGCGAGCGGTACCTCGACGGCCTTCATGACCGGGGTGGGCTTGGCGGCCCGGACCGGCGCGGCCTTCTTGACCGGCGCGAGGTGCCAGACGTCCGAAGAGGCCCACGCGAGCGCGAGCCCGGAGACGATTGCGAGCACCCAGCCCGCGAGGGGCGTCCACGCGAGGAGCGTACCGGTTGCGGGGTCGTATATCTGGCCTTGAAACGCAGGGATGGGGCCCAGGCTGGGCAGGTCCATGGTCGCCGCAGCCGGGAGCGAGAAGACGATGGCGAACGTCGCATATAGGATCGACGCGCACGCGCCGAGGAATGCGAGGCCTGCGAAGATCCCCCGAATCCGTTTCCAATAGGATAGGGCCGACAAGGCGACGCCACCGAACGCCGCGATGATCCCAAGCAAGAAGAACTGGGCGAACTCGCCGAACACCTGGGCCATGTGCGGTTGCGACGCGGCGAGGTCGGCGTACGAGTAGTCCTGGGTCACGGTCTGGCCGGAAGTCTTGTTGTAGAGCTCGTGATGGACGGAGAACACGCCGTACTGCCACACTTCGCGCGCCTGCGTGGTATCGAGCCGCCACTCCCACGTCGGCTGACCGAAGACGGCGAGGGCCAAGGCGATGGCTACTCCTGCCGCGGCGATGCCCGACCAGACGGACATACTCGAAAATTCGACGCCGCCATCCGGTTATGAGTCCTCCCATGTGGTTATCGGCCGTGACACGAAGAATCAGGGTTGAGAACCGCCCTCAGCGGTCTTTCCACACCGGATCCCGCTTCTCGAGGAACGCCCGGACGCCCTCCTCCTTGTCCTCCGACGCCATCGCCAGGGCGAACAGGCTCTGTTCGTACCGAAGTCCTTGATCGAGCGGCAACCGGGAAGAAGCGCGGACCGCGGCCTTCGCTAGGCGCACCGCGAGGGCGCTCTTCGAGGCGATCTTGTCCGCGATTTCGAACGTCCGTGGCTCGAGGCGCGCGTGCGGCACGACCTCGTCCACCAGGCCCAAGCGCCCGGCCTCGGCCGCATCGATCCTCTCGCCGGTCAGCGTGAGGCGCAGGGCGTTTCCCATCCCGACGAGCCGCGGGAGGCGTTGGCTCGCCCCGCCGCCGGGGATGATCCCGATGTTGATTTCCGTCTGACCGAGCGTCGCTCGCTCCGAGGCGATCCGGATGTCGCACGCCATGGCGAGTTCAAGTCCGCCGCCGAAGCAGTAGCCGTTGATCATCGCGAGGATGGGTTTTGTGGTCCGGTCCACGGCGTGGTAGAGCGTGCCGTGCTCGTACATTCGCCACTGTTCGATCGCCGTACGACCGTGGAACTCACCAATGTCCGCGCCTGCGGTGAACGCTTTGTCCGCTGCACCGGTGAGGATGATAGTCCGAGTCTCAGGGTCGGCATCGAGATCGTGGAGCGCGCGTACCAATTCGGCTTTCAACATCATCGACATCGCGTTGAGTTTGTCCGGGCGATTCAACGCGACGACCGCGGTCGGGCCACGGCGAGTGACGAGGATCGTCTCATAGTTCATGGGATCGGCGTGGGAACGCCACCTGGCGGCTTGAGGACTCGCCTGGCCGTTAACCTTGATTAAGGTTGACTTCGACGAAAGGACTCCTGGCGTTGCTGTCAGTTGCGACGGTCCAGGATGTACACCGTCGTCTCGAACCCCATCCTCTTCCAGAAACGCAAGCCGGATTCGTTCCGCGTGTGCGCATAGAGCTCCACGCGGTCGACTCGGTGGGCCCGGAACCATTCGAGCGCGGCGTTCGCCAGCGCCTCACCCACTCCTCGATTCCGCCGGGCCGCATCGACGAACACGTCGTAGATGTGGCCGTACCGCCGCCGCTCGAACACTTTCGGCCGTTCTAGGACCGCTCCTAGGAGGAAGCCGATCGCCCTCCCGTCGGGTTCGGCAACGAGGCAGAGTCGGTCCTTGCGCCCGATGTGGTTGCGCGCGAAACGCTGCCACTCGCCCTTCCATCCGCGCGCGACGCGGTACTCCGGCCCCCCGAGATCGACATGGTGCTTCTCGAGTTCCTCCCACATTCGCGCGAGGGTACCGAGATCGGCAAACCGAGCCGCTCGGATATGGGGCTGATCGGACACGAGACGCGCCACAAGCCTCCCTCGGCCTAAGCCTCTTCGTTGACCGCGACCCCGAACGTCACTTGCCCTGGAACGTCGGCTTCCGTTTCTCCAGGAACGCGCGGAATCCTTCTTTCGCGTCGGCCATCGCGAAGAGCCGGTTTTGCAGCTCCCGCTCGAGGGCGAGCCCCTCGTACATCGGCATCTCGAGGCCCTCCGTAACGGACCGCTTGATCAAGCCCACGGCCCGCGCCGAGTGCTGCGGGTACGTCAGTCCCTTCGCGAACGCCATCGTCTCGTCCCAGAACTTCTCGCGTGGGAAGACTCGGTTCAGAAGGCCCCAGTCGAGCGCTTCCTTCGGAGTCAGCATGCGGCCCGTGGCCATGAGATCGATCGCGCGGCTCTTGCCAATCAGCCGTGGGAGTCGCTGCGTGCCGCCGGTGCCCGGGAGGACGCCGAGCGTGACCTCCGGGAGGCCGATCCGCCACGCGCCGTCGGATGCGACCCGCAGGTCGGTCGACATCGCAATCTCGAGGCCGCCGCCGACGCAGTGTCCGTCGATCGCCGCGATGAACAGCTTCGGCGTGCTCTCGAGTTTGTTGAGCGTCTCCTGGCAATCCAAGCAGAACATCGCCTTGTAATCTGGCGTCGAGGTCGCGAGGAGGTTGATGTCCGCCCCCGCCGACCAGATCCCGTCGAGCTTCGACGTGAGCACGCAGACGTCGACGTTGTCGTCGAACCGCACGTCGTCGACGACCGCGCTGAGGTCTTGCATTAGGTCCGCATCGTACGTGTTCGCCTTCGGTTTGTTCAGCCACGCGATCGCGACGCGGTCTTTCTTCTCCAGGGAAATGTATCTCAGCTCCATTGCACTGCCTCGGGCGTGCGAAGGAGTCGGGTCGTTATAAAAGCTGTCTCTTTCAGCGGGATGCGACGGCCTGGGGCGAGCCCCATTTCTCGTTGAACAGGAACTCGTCCTTGACGAACTCCCAGTGCCGGCTCGTCATGTATCGCGCGGGCAAGACCGTCCGCAGGTAGTCGACGTAGGCGGCGCGTTCGATGGGCTTACCGTCATCGACCATCGGCCGTCCGTGAACGTCGCACGGCAGGTACACGTACCCGATTCCCGCAGCGTCGGACCCCTCGAGACGGTAGTCGCCGAATTCCCGTAGTCCTCGTATCCGGAAGAACCGACGGTCCGGGAGGAATAGGAGATCGTCCTTCGTGAGGCCGTGGACGGTCTCCCCCTTCTCCCGGATTCGGCGGAGAACTGCCTCCGCATCCTCGCGTGAGCACCGGGCTTTCGCTTGGATGATCGCGAGGTTCGCGTCCTTCACCTTGCCGAGGACCTCGTCGATGTAGATCGCCTGCGCCTCCGCGTTCTTCAGCGTCTTGAAGACGCCTTTGACGAGGTCTCCGCCGAGTTCGGAGCCGAACATCTCGAGCCCGCGGGGATACCACATGTTCAGCGTCGCCTGGAGGTCCGCGATCCCGAAGTTCCCCCCGTCGAGGGTCGCGGCGACTGCGATCGCCTTCATGAGCGTCTCCCCCGCGGCGAGGTGGTACGACTCCTCCAGGAAGCGCATCCAGGGCATCGAGATCGCCATCGGCCCGTACAGGAAGTGGTGCTGCATCTCGAGCTGGAACTTCCCGACGCGGTCGATGAAGGACATGAACGTCGCGGAGTCCATGAGGCTCTTGAACTCGATGTTGAAGGCGTCAAGGACGTGCTCGCCCGGCTTCATGGCGAAGAGCTCCTCCATCGTCTCCGTGGCCCAGTGGCGGCCCCATCGCGCCTTGTCGAACGTCTCGTCGAGCGTCAGCACGCCGGCCATCTGCATGTGATGCCGGAGCTCCTCGACGCACACGCGTTTCTTCGAGAACGAGATCGCATCGAGCCGGTGTCCCGTCGGGTCCGTGCGATGGATCCCCTCGACGATCTCTTTGTCGAAGCCGGTGAGCGAGCCGCCATCGAGCTGCTCGTACACCATCCGGTGCTGCTGGATAGATCCGAGCTCCGTCGACGCCTGCGCGCGGATGATCTTGAGCGCGGTCATGAACTGCGCATCGGGCATCTTGTCCGCGGTCCAGAGGCGGTTCGACAAGCTCGCCGTCGCCGACGTCGCGCCCACGACCTTCTGCGCGAACCCGCCGAAGCCGTCCGGTTTCGCCATGATGACGCTCAGGCGGGGCATCGGCGTCTCCGGATAGTACCGGGACCAGTTCGGCCGGTCCAGGACCTCGGGCATCTCGGGGAAGTACGTCTCCTGCCAGTGCTTTCCCTCATCCTGCCACTTCAGCGGCAGCGCCTCGATGCGGAACTGGTCGAGGAAGGGCATGCGATCCGACCGATGCACACGCGGGGGGATGAACCTTTCCGGCGTACGTGCGCCGTCTGCACCGGAGCGTCCGTACGGGGCGCGTGATCTCCCGTCGACGAATGTCCAATAACCTATTTCATGCCGGGTCGGCTGGCCGGGTTCGAGGTGACGAATCGCATGAGGAAGGCGTTCGGCATGATTGCGGCGACGCTCGCCCTGACGCTCATTGCGTCGGTCGCGCTCGCCGTGGCCTTGCCGCCACAGGCGAATTCGCGAGCCGTCGACGTGACGCAGAACACGCCGTCGGGCGCGGGTGTCAGCGGTCACCCAAGTGCCGAGGTGAACGGCGTCCCTCCGGGCCCGCCCACCTGGCTGAACGACACGGCCCCGTACGGCCCGCCCGAATGGGTGAACACGTCCGGCGGCCCGCCGACCTGGGTCACGACGCCTTAGGCGGAACCAGCTTCCGCGCGGCGTCCCCTTTCCCTTTTGGCTCCCTCAGCGCCGCTCGGCGACCGCGATGTAGTCGCCCGGCGTGTATCCGCCTTCCCCGATCACCCGCACGAGGTCCCATCCAGTTTCGTGCGCGAGCGCCGCGAAGGCGTCCGGCGAAATCAGCAGGAGGTCGAACCAATCGCCGACCCGGCCTTTGTATCGCACCCGCAAGGTGATGAGCCCAGGCGGTCGCTTCCGGCGGATGTTCGACTTCACGTAGGGCAGGTGATCCTCGGACCAAGTGCCCGGGACCCGACTGTGGCCGATCAGTCGGGCGCCCTTTCGCGTGATCTCTCTCAAGTCCCGCAGGAACCGACGGACCCGCGGGACGTCCCCGGCGAGACCGAGGTTGTTCCCCATCATGAGCACCGAGTCGAACGTCCCGAGGCCGCGGGGCAGGCGATGCACGGACGCCGGGTACACCTGCAGCACGCCGCGGATTCGCGCGAGGGCCACCTGCGTCGCGGAGGCGTCGATCCCGACGACGTCGAAACCCTTCTTCTGGAGGAACAGCGCGTGGCGGCCGGGACCACATCCGACGTCCAGGACGCGCCCGCGGACGAGCCGCAACGCCTCTCGCTCCATCCGCGGCCATTTGCTCGGCGGCGCGAAGTACGTGTCGATACGGGACGCGTCCCGGTACCCGTCCTCGCGCTCGAACTCGACGGTGACTGTCTTGCCGAGCCAATGGTCGAGCATCGCGCGGGCGTACAGCTCGAACGAGGATCCCGGCTCGGCCTGTCTCGACGCCCTGGGCATCTCACCCGGCGGATGGGATTGCGGCGTATTGATGCTTCTCCCTTCCGCGTGTAGCTACAAGATAGTCACCACCGCGCAAGTCTTATGTCGCGGCGACGCTTAGCTCGGCCCGGGGTCGGACATGGCGCGCGTCCGCAAGGAAGCGAAGTTCGAAGTTTTCGGTCAGGAGATGCTTGAGAAGGTCGTTGCGAAGAGCGGCAGCTCGGGGCGCGTGTACCTCCCGCCGGACTGGATCGGCAAGCGAGTGAAGGTCATCCGCGTCGAGTGAGGACCTCGGATGGCGGGCCGTTTCGGACCGAACGATTTCGCCGCATGCGCACGGTGCGGGAGCGGGAAGGTCCATCCGAAACTGCTCGTGATGGGTCCGATCGCAGGGATCGACAGCGACAGCCGGTCGTACGTCTGCCATGAGTGCGGCCACGAAGGCCTCCCGATCTTCTTCGACACCGCCGAGGCGCGCGCGCAGTTCGCGCGGGAGAAGAAGGGGCTGTGGCCCGCCGACCCGACGCCGGGGAAGAAGAGCGTCCTAAGCATCCCGATCCTCCCGATCCAGACGGACCCGCTCATCGACATCAAGGTCCTGGACCTCGTGCCCATCCGCGTCGCCAGCGTGACGGGCGTCCGGTGGGAAGACGGCCGGCTGCAGCCGACCGCGTACCGCGCCTCGTTCCAGGAGTATTGGGACGCGATCGGGGGCCCGCGCTACAACGCGGCCCGCATC
>DASPZJ010000023.1:0-9696 GCA_035636315.1 Thermoplasmata archaeon | reverse complement strand
GGACGCCCCTGCTGGGATTCGAACCCAGGTCTGAAGCTCCGCAGGCTTCTAGCCTGTCCAAACTAGCCGACAGGGGCGCAGCCGCGCCTAACGGCCCGGCCGTATTTGATGCTGATGGCGACGAGCGTCACGCCTTGAGCACTTCGATGGCCCGGAGGAATATCTCCTCGATCAGCCCGGTCGCGTAGACCTCGCGCAGCAGGCCGCGGTCCCGGTAGTACTTGACCAGCGGCGCCGTCTGCTTCTCGTGCGTCTCGATCCGCTTGCGCACGACGTCCTCCTTGTCGTCCGCTCGGATGATGAGGGGCGTGCCGCACCGGTCGCAGATGCCGGGCTTCTTCGGCGGGTTCATGAGGATGTGGTAGACCGTGTCGTCTTTCGGGCACACGCGCCGGCCCGTGTTCCGTTTGATCAGTTCCTCCGGCTCGAGGAAGAGGCTCACGACCGCGTCGAGCTTCGTGAGCTTGGACAACGCCTCGGCCTGCGCGATGTTCCGTGGGAAGCCGTCGAGGATGAATCCCTTCTTGGCGTCCGGCTCCTTGAGTCGGCGTTCCGTCATCTCGATCACGAGGTCGTCGGGCACGAGCCGCCCGGAGTCCATGAACGCCTTCGCTTTCTGTCCGAGAGGCGTATTGTCGGCAACGTTCCGCCGCAGGATGTCTCCCGTCGAGATCCGCGGCACGCCGAGGTACGCGGACAACTTCTCGGCCTGGGTGCCTTTGCCCGCACCCGGGGGGCCGAGGAGGACGAGACGCATAGCCCATGCAGAACGAGTCGGCGGTCAAAAGACTTTGGACGCCGGATTCTGCGGGCCAAGCAGTCACGGCTTGAGTAGATCGCGCATGGCCTGCGGGATTCGGACCGAACGATAACTGTGGTCGCGGGACAATCGGACTACCAACTGTCCCCGCCCGAAGGATGCGACGAGTTCCTTGGAAATGGGGAGATTGTCCAAGGGAACAGGTGCACGCATAGCGGAAGGCCTCTCGGCCTCTTCTCACCCAGGCCTTTTTGTGCCGCTGACGAATTCGGCGGGCGTGCTCTTCCGAGTGACGAAGCGGTTTCGAGCCCATCTTCCGGAAGTCTACTCATGGTGCACGGAATTTCGGGACAGTGATCCGGAATTGAGCCGAATCCGGCTGCGCACACGCAAGGTAATCCGTCGGGAGGGTAACCTGATCGAGATGGAAGAGACCGGAACCATGGCATTCCCGTTCGTCGCACGGTTCCTTGTGCGCTTGCAGCCGCCGAACGGTTGGGAGGCCGACGGCCAGTCGAACATGGGGCACACGCACAACACCTACCGACTGTTTCCGGACAAGGACGGTACTCGGCTCGAAATCACGTTCGACGTCCACCTGACGGGGCCGTACCGGTTGTTCGCCCCGTTCGCGAGGGGGTTCGTCATCCGGAAGACCTCGCGGGAGTGGGACGATTACGTGCGTGCAATGGAGTCGGGTCGATAGCTCCAAGTCGGACTCCCTCGTTGTCGCGAGTTCTCCAGAGGACAGGCGGTAACCCATGGACGACCGGAACGCCGAGTGTCATCACCGGTTCCGTTCCTCTTGCGGGAATCTAGCTCTTTCAAGGAACCTAGGTGCGACCGCGTGCCCTTCGTGCAGTCGTCCATTCACGTAAGGGACAGAAATACGGAAGCCCGACGAGCCGCCGAGGGAGCGCCCTCTCGACCGCATCCGCTCGGGGGTCTCACGTCGTCGTCTTCACGTCGCGGAACGCCGCATAGAACCAGCCGATCGCGACGACGTAGAACGCGGTCGCGATGAAGATCGGGAGGTCGAGGTGGCCCGAGGCCATGAGGACGCCGCCCGCGACCGTGCTCACGCTGTTCGGGATTCGCCACACGAGGGAGTTCAGGGCGCTCGCGAAGCTCCGCTGGTCCGGCTCCACGATCCCCATGACGAACGAGTCGGCGAGGGGGATCGACATGTTCATCAGCGACGCCCGGACCACGTAGATCGCGCCGGCGGATATGGGGCTCGGGGCGAACGCCAGGGCCAGCATGAACGCCGTCGAGAGGCCTTGCGTCGCCGCGATCGCCGGCACGCGCCCCCAACGCTTCGCAAGCCGCGAGCTCGCCACGGCCGCGAATCCGATCGTCAGGCTCGCGATGCCGAGCACGGGACCGCTGAAGGAGTCCGGCACCGCGAACTTCAGGAAGAGCCACGTCGGGATGAGGGGGATGATGAATCCCGCCCCGAGCCCGATGAGCCCGTTGTATCCGGAGAACCGCCCGAGGAGGCGCAAGTCCCGCCCGCGGAAGAACCGCTGCCGGCTCGGCGGCGCGTCCCGGTATCCCCGAAAGAGGAAGAAGAGTGCGATCGGCGAGACGACGGCCCCCGCGGCGAGGACGAGGAACGCGGCCACGTGGACGGTCCGCGAGTCTACGCCGGTCGCCGCTTCCAGGGGCGGGAGGAAGAACGGGATCGTGTAGCCCGCTCCGGTCGACAGCGCGCTCACGATGAAGGAGAGGGCGAAGGCGGGATCGCGGTTCTCGGGCACCGTCTGGTCCGCGATCAACGCATTCCAGGTCGAGCTGAAGGCACCGTCGACGAGGCCGGCGAGGAACGAGGCGACCACGAGGATCCGCACGTCCAACGTCAGGGCGAACGTCGCGATGATCGGCGGGAACACGAGGAGCGCGGCGAGCAGGACGCGCTTCTTGCCCTTCCGGTCGGCAAGGATGCTCAGCGGGATCGAGCCGAGGATCAACGCGCCTCCATTGACGCCGAGCAACAGACCGATCGTCCCCGAGTCGAAGCCGAGTTCCGGGAGGTACGCCGGGATCCACACGAGGAAGAATCCGTAAGCGATCGCCGACGGTGCGAGGAGGACGATGAACCACTGCACCTGGCGAGGGACGGGGACGCGCGTCCGCGGGGTGTCCGGCTTGGCGGTCGAGGCCATGGGCCCGTCCGGGCGCAACGGCGGCGCGTTTATCTAGCCTCTGGTGAGGTCGGCGAACTCGAGCCACAGCTCGATTCCGAACCTCCATAACGGACGAGCGTGTTGGCGGTCGCCCGGGAGAGTCGGAGGCATGCGGATCGGGATCATCGGGGCAGGGCACATCGGCGGGACGGCCGCGAAGCTGTTCGCACAGGCCGGACACGACGTGGCGGTATCGAATTCGCGGGACCCGGCTTCCCTAGATTCCCTGGTCTCATCGATCGGCCCGAGGGCGAAGGCCACGACGCCTGCGGATGCCGCGACGTTCGGAGAGGTGATCCTCTTGGCGATCCCCTGGAGGAGAGCGGACCAGCTCCCGCCCGCGGACCGGTTCGCCGGCAAGATCGTCATCGACGCGATGAATCCGTACTCGGCGGCCGGCCGAGTCATGGACCTCGGGGAGAGCACGTCGAGCGAGGAGATTGCGAAGCGGCTCCCTGGCTCCCGCGTCGTGAAGGCCTTCAACACGATGGGTTGGAAGACCTTGGAGACCGGCGGACGGCCGTCGTCGAAGGACCGGCTCGCGGTCTTCATCGCGGGCGACGACGCGGCCGCGAAAACGACGGTCGCGAAACTCATCGAGGGGATCGGGTTCGCGGCCCTTGACACGGGTTCGCTCCGCGACGGCGGGCGACGCCAGCAACCCGGCTCGCCGATCTACGGGCGGCCGATGACCGCGTCCGAGGGCTCGGAAATCCTCCGCCGCCGACCATGAGCGCGGCCCCTCCGCGATCTGCCTTTACCGGCCGGGAGAAGAGCATCATCGACGCCGCGCCCTCCCCCGAGAAGGTGCAACGCTGGCTCGATTCACTGCCGTACAATCACGAGGATCGGGGCGAGACGCTCCGGACGTTCCGCGGCGTCGTGCGGGCGAACCAGGTACACTGCCTCGAGGCGGCCCTCTGCGCGGCGACGATCCTCGAGCAACACGGATACCCGCCGATGGTCGTCGATCTCGAGTCCCAGGACGATCTCGATCACGTCGTCTTCCTGTTCCGGCGAGGCGGGAAGTACGGGACCGTCGCACGGTCGCGGGACCCGGGCCTCCATGGCCGCAAGCCGCTCTACCGGTCGGTCCGCGACATCGTCTATTCGTACGTCGATCCGTTCGTCGACCTCACCGGGCGGATCAACGGCTACGGCGTCCTCGACCTACGGACCCTCCGCGCGGACTGGCGGCTCTCCTCGCGGAACGTGTGGGCCGTCGAGCAGACGCTGATCCGGATGCCGCACACGCGGCTCCGCACGTCCGACGTGCGGTACCGGTGGTGGCACGAACGGTATGTCCGGTACAAGGCGCGCCATCCCGACGGCCGGCCGAAGTTCTACCCGACCCGCCACCGGTGGCTCTAGGACGGGCGTCACCTTCATGAGTCCTCCGGGCGATCACTGTCTCGTGGGGGGACGCGAGGCCGAACCCGGTCCGGCGGCCGCGGCGCAGACGGGGGGTGGACCGCAAGCGACCGGGCCGGCCGCACGGTGGGAGCTGGCGGACCCGGGCGGGGTGCCCACACCCTTCGCTCGGGAACAACTGGTCGAGGCCCTCCTGAACCGATCCGTCTCGATGAATGCTCGGGTCCGGCCGCAGGGGAGCGGCCAGTGGTACGTGCCGGAGGCGTTCCCCGAACTCGAACCCGCGTGCGCGTCCGTGTCCTTCGCGCGATCGGGCGTCTGGCCGAAGCAGGCGTCCGGCATGGTCGTCATCAGCTCGAGCGTGCCGCGCCTCCTCGATCTCTCGAAGAAGCTGAGGCACGGCAACGGCGCGCGGAAACCGGAGTTCTTCCTCCCGATCCTGAACAAGGATCCCGGGGTGACGATGGTGACGTGGACCCAGCTCTTCGCGGTCTGGGATCGATTCTACGTCGGTTGTGTCCTCGAATCCCATTACGTCAAACCGGGCCAGCCTCTGAACGTATTCCTGATCGGGATGAACTGCTCCGACAAAGAGCGGACCCATGCCCTCGCCCCCTCGGGCTTCAAGCCTCCCGACGGCGCCCGTCCGCTCCTGGGGTTCACGCTCTCGCCGTTCGCGTGGGACGTGAACCACTTCCCGCTCGGCGCGCCGGCGGACGCGCAACAGCACACCCTCGGATTTCGGACGATCTCGACCGCCGGCAAGGTCGCCACGGCGGCCGCGGTCGGGATTCTCACGCTGGGCACGTTCGTGTACGCGCCGGGGCACAAAGGGTTCTCGGTGAGCTACAAGGTCCTCGAGCCGAAGTCCGTGCAGTCAATCGTCTCCGTCGAAGAATCCGCTCTGAGGGCGCTCCACGCGGCGTTCCAGGAGCATCAGGCGGACGCCCTGGTGGGGCCGGGTGGCGACCGATTCCCGAAAGACCGCGTGCTGGAATGGTTCAAGTACTATCTCGGGGCGAACCCGGGGATGATCATCCACACCTTGAACGCGGAAAAGGACCGATCGAAGGTGGTCCCGTCCCTCTTCAACCAGTTCCTGAGCACCGAGTTCCCCGACGGCACCTGGTTCCCCCCCGCCCCGAGCTAGGAGACGAGGAAGTCATAGGCAAAAGAGATGCGGAGAGCCCTCCGAATTTTGGGAGCGCACGGCGGTCTCACGCGGCTCGGTCCTCCGAGCCGAAGTGAACGAACGGAAGGTTCCCGCGACTCACCAGGCGTTCCAGCTCGACCGGGATGCCCTCGAGCTTCGACATGTCGAGGACGTCCCCGAACGCCCCCGGATACCTCCTCTCAAACTTCTGGACCAGGGCGCGCATCCTAGCCGTCAACGAGCCGGGCGTCCGGCCGCGGTAGACGACGGCGAGGTAGACCCGGTCCCCTCGGACAATCGACACGCGCTTCTCGCCGAGCTCGAGTCCCTCGAGGTGCCGCTCCGTCTCGTCGGAGAAGCTCCGGCGAGCGAAGTCCATGATCGTCGTCAGCATGCCCGTCAGCAGGTCCGTGTCGAGCGACCCGTCGCCGCGGCGCGACACGCTGCTCACAAGCAGACCGGTGTTCGTCACGAGGAATGCCCATTCCAGCTGGCGGCGGCGATAGACGAGGAACCCGCCGAGTGCGCCGCCCGCAAGCGGCATCGGAAGCCAGTAGAGCCAACCGGGAATAATCTCCTGGACGATGCCCGCCGGCAGGACGACGCGCACGTGGATCGTCGTCGTCCCGGTCAGGTTTCCGTCGCTCACGACGACACCGATGGACTCGTCCGCGTCCGCCGCGTAGGTCAGCAGGAGCCCTTGGCCGAGGATGAGGGCGTGAGGACTGTTCGTGGACACGAGCACGAGGTCCGACGTCTTCGTGTCCGGATCCGCCAAGTACGACGCGAGCGAGAGGTACGTCGTGGTGACGTTCAGGAAAACGTCGGGTACCGCGAGGAAGGCGGGCGGACGGTCCACATGGACGACCGTCATGCGGACCGTGTCTTCTTGGAGCGCGCCCTGTGGGTCCGTGGCGCGGAAGGTGACCGTCTCGGTGCCCCACCATCCAACCGCGCTTGTGAGGTCGACGCTCCCGTTCGCCTGAATCGTCACGCCGATCCTCGAATTCCCGACGGTCCAAAAGAGCAGGATGCCATCCGGGTCGGCGAAGTAGTCCGAGAGCCGGTACGCCGCACGGCGGGTCGTCCCCTCGTCAAAGGAGGCGTCCGGCATCTTCGCCGCCAGGATCGGAGGCCAGTCTGATCCCACCGCGACGAGGACCGTGCGGTCCACTGTGAACGCGCCATCGCTCACGGAGAGGACGAGGCGCTGGACGGTGCCGTTCATGACCCACGGGTACGTCAGCGTGAGGAGCTGGCCTGACACGAAGGCGTGCGTTGGGTCCGAGGTGCTGACGACCAGGTCCGACGACGCGGTGTCTGGGTCGCTGAGGTACGGGTCCAAGTTGAAGGAGAAGGGCGTGTCGAACCGCACCCGCAAGTCCGGGACGGCGCCCCACGCCGGCGGCGCGTCGACGTGCAGGACCGTCACCCGGACGGTGTCCTCCGCTATCGCCCCGGTTGGGTCCCTTGCGCGGAACGTCACGTCCTCCTCGCCCCACCAATCGGCCGGGGCCTGGACGTCCACGCTCAGGTTCGCGCGGATCGCGACGATCAGGTGCGTGTAGCCGGTCGAGTAGAACAACGAGTCTTGATCCGGATCCGAGAAGTACTCGGACAAGTTGAACACGCCGCGGACCAGCGTGCCCTCCTGCAACGTCACATCGGGCAGGGACCTCCGGAGGGCGGGCGGGTGGTCCGTCGTCACCTTGACCACGACGACCCGCGTGACCCCGAACGTCCCGTCGCTCAGGGTCAGGTTCACGAACGCCCACCGCCCAAGGTACGCCTCCGGATACCGGAAGGAGACGTTCGTCCCGGATGTGGACACGTGGGCCGGGTCGTCGCCGGTCAGCGTGAGCGAAGCGGCCGGCGTGTCGGGATCGCTCATGTAGGGCCCCTCGTCGAACACGTACGTGTCGTTCGCCGGTACGTACAGCGGGGACGGCGGACCGAACGTCGGCGGACTGTCGACGTAGGTGACGTTGATCCACGCGGTCTGGCGGTCGAAGCCTCCTTCGGGATCCGTGAGCCAGTAGGTCACCAAGGCATCGCCCCAACGGCCGCTCTGGGGCGAGATCGTCACGGTGGGCTCGCCTGGGATGTTCGTCCCGCCGACGGCGACGACGGCCGGGTCGAACCCGGTGACATTCCACCGCAGCCGCGAAGCCGGCGTGTCGGGGTCCGAGACGTAGGCGCTGAGGTCCAGCGCCGCAGGACCCGCGTTCTCCGGGAGTACGAGGTTCGGGATCCGACCGGCGATCCGCGGCGGCTCGCGCCCGCCACCGGCGGACGAGAAGCTGTACGAGACCGTGAGGATTGGCCGGTGCGCGGCGTCGGGGGAGTCGGAGCTGAGGAACCCATGGAGGACCCCCGTGATCTCGCTCGCCTCGAGAAGGAACACGCCGTCGTTCGGAGCGAGGCCCGCGACCCAGTCTTGGACGAGGTTCGTGAGGTTCCATGACATCCAACCGGGGCTCGCCACGGAGCTGGTCGACGCGAGTCCGAAATCTCCGCCGGAGGTGGCCCACGGAGTCGTGCCGTCGCGATAGTTCCACGAGACGCCCGCGGCGGGGAAGACCTCAGGGACGCCGAGGCTCGCGTCGAGCATCCGTGCGCCGCTCCCCGACGCCCCGTCGAGGAACCGCTGGGTGTGGTTGACGTTGTATCCCCAGGTACGCCAGTCGTGGTCCAGCCCGCCCGTTCCGTACGCCGCCATGCCGGCGGACGTGGGCACGAGGATCTCGAGGGTCCCGTTGCCGGTGAGGTCGGCGACGGCGGGACTCGTCATCGGGAACTGATACGTGCTCCGGAGATTCAGGTTCGGCGGGGAGATCGTCCACCCTTTGGCGAGGAAGCCCGTGGCGGTGAGCACGTCCACGGCCGAACCGTCGATGAATGCGATCTGCCGCGTGCCACTCCGGTCGAAGTCCGCGACGACGGGCGTCCCGGCCTGGGTCGTCCCGGCGTTGTAGTTCCAGAAGGTGGACCCATCGGCCCCGCGGAGGTTGTACACGGTGCCCGACGCGACCCCCACGAGGATCTCGGGGGCGCCGTCGCCGTTCACGTCCGCCATGGTCTGGCCGCCTTGGCGGTAAGACGGCAGGGACCGGTACCAAACCGTCGTCCCGTTCGAGGCCCAGAGCGCGAACTCGATCCCGTTGTTGCTGACGTCGCCCGTGACGACCTCGGGCACGCCATCCCCGTTCACGTCGCCGAAGGCGATGCTCCCCTCGAGGAACGAGCCGCCGGGCGCGTTCGCGGCCCACAGCTCTGTGCCGTCCAGGGCGAACGCGTGGATGTTCTTGTCGTCCCCGTCCACGAGGATGCGAGGCGCGCCGCTCCCGTCGATGTCCGCGACCGTCGGCGTGTAGGCGGCCACGGGCACCGTATACGAGGGAAGGGACGTCCCGGTGCGCCCGTCGATCGCCGCGAGGTTCCGTGCGTTGCTTCCGACGAGGGCGTCGAGCACACCGTCGCCGTTCACGTCGACAAGGGTGGGAGTCGTGAAGAGGACGCTGCCGCTGTTGTACGTCCAGACGATCGTACCCGACCTGTTGAGCCGGACCACGCTCGGCGCGTTCGTCGACACGACGACGCTGAGCTGGCCGCTCCCGTCCACGTCCGCGATTTGCGGGGTGAAGGGCACGCTCTGACCGAGGGAAACGAGGGTCCGCCATTTCAGGTTCCCGTCCTCGTCGAGGCAGTACACGTATCCGTCCGTCCCGCCGAACACGATGTCCAGCCGGCCGTCGTTGTCCATGTCCGCGATTGTCGCCCCGGAAGCGCCACCGCCGGTGGGGCCGTACGTCCAGAGGGGAGTCGCAGTCCACGTACCCGTCCGGTACGCCGGCACGGACGTCCCGTTCGTGCTGTACACGATGTCGTACGCCTTCGAGCCGTACGCGCCGATCGTCGCGTCGAAGAACACGTGCGCGGACGAGATTTGGCCGCCACTGTACGCGTAGCGATACACCTGGGAAGGCACCTCACTGCCTGCCTCGTACACCCGGAGGTCCCGTGCGGGATCCGCGATCGAGTTCGACTGGAACGGGACGACGACCTCGACCGGCTCGAGGGTGCGGTTCACGCCCGCCGTCTCGCGGACCGTGACGGGCTGGACGGTCCACGAGTGACCCCCATCGCCCTCCGCCCACGAGGCGAACGCGGGGATGACCCGGACTTCGCCTGCGGCGCCTTGCACCTCGTACATGCCAAGGGTCGCG
>DASPZJ010000022.1:0-3902 GCA_035636315.1 Thermoplasmata archaeon | reverse complement strand
CGGATCGCGTTCTCCTTGACGTCGGCCTCGGCCAGGCTGCCGCGCGGATCGTCGGGGGCGACGCGCGTGCCTTCCGTGATGAGGGCGATCGGCTTGGCGGCCCTCGCGGCCTCGATGAAGTCCTCTGTCAGCCGCTTCATCGGCCCGTGGTGGCGCAGGTCGCCCGTGTACGCGACCGTGCCGGCGCTTGTGTGCACGAGGTAGCCGTACGCGGCGGGGGCGCTGTGGTCCACGTGGACCGGCTCGATCTCGACCCCGTCGAGGGTCGTCGACTGGCCCGACCGGAACGTCGCGTACGCATGGGAGCCGAGTCGCATCATCGGCGTGCGGGCGGTCGTGTCGAGCGACTCGAGGATCGTCCGGGCGCCCTCGCCCAGGTGGACGGGGATGGTCGGATCGACGTACCGGAGGTGCTGCGTGTGGTCGTAGTGGACGTGCGTGATGAAGATGCCCGAGAACGCCGGCGGCTCGTACGCCATGTCCGTCGGGAGGAGCGCCTCGGCCGAGTAGAGGCCGGGGATCCGCGGCATCAGGTCGAGCGCGAAGTAGTCGCGGAGCCCGAACCGGTCGCGAGGGCCGAGGAACTCGACGAAGTAGTCCTCGCCGAGGTCGAACGGAGCCCCCATGTCGAGGAAGATGCGGGCGTCCCGGTCCTCGAGGAGGATCTTGTTCCCCCCGATCTCCGCGACCCCGCCGTAGAACGTGAGCTTCGTCACGGCTCGCCTCGTCATTCCGCGAGGGCGGTCACGATGACGTCCTGCACCGCCTTCATCGAGCGGAAGTTCAGGATCAGCCGGCCCTGCGCGTCGGTCTTGAAGAGCCGCTTCTCGACGCCGTCGGCCGCCGACACGAGGAGCGCGTGAATGCGGCCCGTCTTCGTCTCGACCATCAGGTCCGCCAGGACCCCGAGGATCTGCCCGTCCTCCGTCATGACCGTCTTCCCCATGAGTTCCGTCGCGAACCGTTTCATCATCCGCGGGCCGCGCGCATATCCGCGGGAGCTTATTTTGCCTTATGGGCGTCCTGGGCCTTGAAGGCTCAGCCTGACCGTCTCAGCCAAAGCCAAACGATTCCCGGCCGATCGGGACGTCACTTTCTTATAGACCCGGAGGCGTGAAGGGGTCCCCTTCTCCCGAGGTCGGTGCCCATGGACAATGTCGTCATCGAACGCGGCTGCTTCGTCGGCCTCGTCACGTCCGCCGTCGAGGCGTACAATCGCGAGACGAACGGGTTCCTCGTCGGGAACCGCGGGACCCGCGTCCTGCGGCGTCGGCCGAGGGAGGTCACGGTCCTGCGGGCCGCGTATCCGCTGCAGACGGAAGACCGCAAGCCGAACTGGGTGAGCCACGGGAACGAGAAGGCGTTCCGCCGAGCCCGCGGCGTGATCGAGAATGCCGACGTCGGGTATGCGGTCCTCGGCGGCTTTCACAGCCACACGGGGGCGGACGGGGCGGCCAGCCTCTCCCCCACGGACCTCGAGTATGTGAGCGACGAGCTCCGGCGGCTCTCCCGGAGTCGTTCGATGGACCGCGCGGAGTGGCTCGAGGTCGTCGTCGCGCTCAAGCCGCGGGAATGGTCGCGCCGCCACGAGGCCGGCTGGACGACCCGGCGATACCGCCGGAAGCTCGGCTGCACGGTCGCGATCGACCCGACCCACGGGTACGACATGACGATCGGCGGGTACTGGATCGAGGGCGAGCCGGACGGGGTGCCGGGGGCGTGGGACCTGGTCGGCACGCACGAGGCGCGGCTGCTCCTCCCGTGGGCCGACTGAGGAGCGCCAGGACGTAGGCTAGCGGGTCGTCCCCGGCGGGGGTGCACTCCCCGGCGGCGGTCCGGTCCACCCGCGTCGGCCGATGCGGCTGCTGAGCAGCTTCTGGATGTGGGCCGGATGCGGCACCATGTCCATGTTCATCGTGTCCTCGCCCGTGTCCACGACGATCGTCCCGATCTTCAGGATCCGCTGGGAGAACGACTGCCGCATGTCCACCCGCTCGAGCTGCGTGTACGGGATCATGGCGGTGTTCTTGTTGAGGATCCCGTCTTCCCGGATGATCTTGTTGTCCGTGATGATGTAGCGCGTCGACTTCCGCTTCAGCTCCGCCACCAGGAACGAGAGCAAGGCGAAGAATACCACGATTCCGGCGACGATCGTGCTCAGGCGGATGGGGCCGATGTCGGGGTTCGGGAACGACGCGACGAACCGCGCGATGACTTGGAAGAACAGGACGCCCGCGAGGATCAGCAAGAGGAACCCGGCCACGTAGTAGCGCAACGACACCAACCGCGTCGGCCGCGTGACCAGCAACGTCTTCTCGCCTTCGTACATCCGGCCGCCGTCCGCGTCGTCCAACCCGGGGCCGCGATAAAATGCTTTCGACCCGAGGTCGCCCGGACTGCGGATGGCGGGCGGTTCGAACGAAGTTCATATCGTCGGAGAGGCCTCTCGGCAGCCCGCGATGACCGTCCTGTTCGGCACCCTCGGATGGAGGCCTCAGAGCCTCATCCCTTCGATCCGGTCGACGGAAGGCCTCGAGCGGGTCGTCTTCTACCACAGCGACCACGCGAAGAGCCGCGAAGCGCGAGTCAAGGTCATCGAGTTCTGTCGCGCCCTCGGCGTGTCCGCGGCGGCGAACGAGGTGAGCGACGCGTTCGACCTGCTGCACGTCGCCTCGCAGATCCGCGCCGACGTCCGGAGGGAGCGCGCGACGGGCGCGGAGATCCGGTTCAACATCGCGGGCGGCACGCGGCTGATGAGCAGCGCCGCCCTCCTCGTCTGCGTGCTCGAGGGGATCCCCGCGACGTACGTTCACGACGACACGTACCAGGAGATCCCGCTCCCCCTCCTGCGGATCACCTACGGCGAAGGCCTCACGCCGAAGCAGCGGGAAGTCCTCACGTTCCTCGTGAAGAATCGGGAGAGGGATTTCACCGAGACCTCTCTCGCCCGGGCGTTGGGGGTGCACAAGGCGACGATGAACCATCACCTGCGGGAGCTCGATGCGAAAGGCGCGATCGAACGCTTGCCCGACGCCAAGGATGCGAGGAAGCTGGTCATCAAGCCCGCGCCGGCGATGGACCTCCTCGTGGGGTGAGCGGACGGGCCACCGCACCCTCATCGCGACGATGGGCTTCGACGAACGGCACGTCCTGCCGGCGTTGCGGCTGATGCCGTACGACCGGCTGGTCGTCGTCGCGGGCCGGGACACGTTCCGGTCCCCCGGGTTCCGCCGTCTGAAGGACCTCGAACCGTCCCTCCGATCCGTCGTCGTCCGACCGTTCGATCTGCTCGACTCTCTCGGGACCGTGCGGCGGACGATCGTCGACTCGGCCCGGGAGGGACCGGTCCGGCTCAGCGTGAGCGGGGGCACGAAGATCTTGGCGAACGCGGCGATCCTCGCGGCATTCCTCGAGGGGATCGAGACATGGTATTGCGAGACGACGCCGATCCGGCTGCCGGTCCTCGCGGGCGTCCGCCTAGGCGAACCGTTCCCGGCGTCGGAGCGGGCGATCATGCAACTCGTCCGACGCCCCGTGGCCGTGGAGCGACTCGTGGCCCGCGCGCTGGCCGGCGGGATGTCCCGTCGCACGGCCCTCACCGCGATCCGCTCCCTCGCTTCGAAGGGACTGTTGACTCTGGACGTCCGCGCGGGTCGGTCCTTCGCCCGGCCGTCGGACCGGGCCGCGTTGTTCCGGTCGCATCTCGCGGCCGCTCCGGGAAAGGCCTAAGAAGGGGGAGCCCATGCCGAGCCGGGGAACCCGGGTTGGTCCGCGTCCGAGTGGAGGTCCGCCTCCGCCAAGGCGTCACGGACCCCGAAGGGGACAACGTCCACAAGGCCCTCAAGCTGCTCGGGTTCGAGCGCGTCCGGGCGGTCCACAGCTCGAAGCTGTTCCGGATCGAC
>DASPZJ010000021.1:0-67534 GCA_035636315.1 Thermoplasmata archaeon | reverse complement strand
ATCGCCTCGGATCGCGCGAGGCTCGGTCAGCCCGAGGTCAACATCGGGATCATCCCGGGATTCGGCGGCAGCCAGCGACTTCCGCGGATTGTCGGCCCCGGCTGGGCCGCGGAACTCGTCTACACGGGCGAGATGATCGATGCCGCGACGGCGGAGCGCATCGGCCTGGTGAACCGCGTGGTGCCCGCGGACCGTCTCCTCGCGGAGGCGAAGGCGATGGCGCGAAAAATCATCGAGAAGAGTCCGGCGGCGATCGCCCTCGCCAAGGCGTGCCTGCGGTCGGCGATGGAAATGCCCCTATCGGCCGGATTGGACTTCGAGACCGCCGCGTTCGGCGTCGTCGGCTCGACGCACGACAAGGCCGAGGGCATGCGGGCGTTCATCGAGAAACGAAAGCCCGAGTGGACCGGGGCCTGACTCAGTACGACTCGAACTCCTCTTGCAAGTCGATGACGACCTGCTCGAGGACTTCCTCGAACGAGGAGCTGCGGTACTCGCGCATCCCACCGAGCTCGCTCTGGATCCGGGCGATGAAGTTGTTCGAACTCTTCAGGAACTCGACGTTCACGAGGGACTCTTCCATGACCACCCGCTCCTGGAGACCGATGGGCGCGCGATTCCATTCCGGCGTATCCGAGGTCCCTATTTAAGAGTTGTCCGCTATTCTCGCGGCGCGGATTGCGACAACATCCCGCGGGCGGCGGTCGGCCCGTTTTCGCGCTTCAGTCAAGAACCTTTATCTAGCACACTCCCCTTGGAGCGGCCTCCCGAACGGGAACGCGGAGCCAGACGTTGGGCAACATCCGGCCGACGTACATCAAGCGAGTCGCGATTGAGCTGGCGAAGCTCTATCCGAACGAGTTCACAGCCGACTTCGACCACAACAAGGCGAAGGTCTCCGAACTCACCGACGTGCGAAGCGTCCTGATGCGCAACCGGATCGCCGGGTACATCACCCGCTACCGGCAACGGATCGCCGCCTAGGCCTGCCGCATCGCGCCCCGGCTCGGGCGATCGGATGCAATCCCCCATGGCATACGCCGTCGAGACGCGCGATCTGACCCGGATCTTCGCCGGGAAGAAACGCCGGTTCCGCCGCAAGGCCCGACCGAACGGGAGCGAGGATTCGCAAGGCCCCGTCACCGCCCTCGATGGCGTGTCGTTGGGCATCAACGAAGGGGAGCTGTTCGGCATGCTCGGGCCGAACGGCGCCGGCAAGACGACGCTCATCAAGATCCTCGCGACCCTGCTCCTTCCCACGGCGGGACAGGCGTTCGTTGCGGGCCATGACGTAGCGAAGGATCCGTTCCCGATCCGCCAGCGAATCAACATGGTCTCCGGCGGCGAGACGTCCGGGTACGGTCTGCTTACGGCGCGCGAGAACATCTGGATGTTCTCCCAGTTCTATGGCGTCCCGAGCAAGGTCTCCAAAGAGCGGATCGACGAGCTGATGCACGTCTTCGGCCTGTGGGACAAGCGGGACGCGAAGGTGCGCATGCTGTCGACGGGCCAGAGGCAGAAGATGAACATGATCCGCGGGTTCGTCACGGATCCCGATATCCTGTTCCTCGACGAGCCGACGCTCGGCCTCGATGTGAATGCGGCGCGCGTGATCCGGGAGTACGTCATGAACTGGGTCCGAAAGAGGTCCGGCAAGACCGTCCTGCTGACGTCCCACTACATGGCGGAGGCGGACCAGATGTGCGACCGGATCGCGATCATCGACAAGGGCCGCATCCTCGCGTGCGACACCCCCGCGAACCTGAAGCGGATGATCCGCACGGACACGACGTTCCAGCTCGAGGTGGATACGATCCGGGACACGAGTTCTTTCGTCGGCCTTCGCGGGGTGAAGAACTTTTCCCACAAGGATGACATCTCGAAGAACCGTTCCCACCTCACGTTCATCCTCGAGGACGAAGGGCCGGTCGCGGAGATCCTGAGCTCGATCACATCGCAGGGCGCGAAGGTCCACTCGCTGCAGAAGTCCGAGCCGACCCTGGAGGACGTCTTCATCAGCATGGTCGGGAGGGGCCTCGATTGAGCGTCGCGACTGTCCGGAGGACGGACCTGCGCTACCGGATCGGGCTCAACCTCCGAGCCGTCGTGGGCCGTTCCTATCCCCGGATCGTCGGCGCGAACCGCGAACCGTCGTGGATCTTCTTCGAGGCGCTCCTCCCGCTCCTCGGGATCGCGGCGTACGTCTTTATCTACCAGTTCTTCGGGAACCAAGCGCTCGCCGTGATCATGCAGGCGACGCCGACCGCGCCTTTCGGGATGTGCGGGAACAACCCGTGCACGGACGCATCGCAGCAAGCCCAGTACGCGGCGGCCGTCTACTCGAACACCAATGCCCTTGTCGCGTCGGTCGTGCTCGGCGGCACGATGGTCGCGTTCTGGCTGAACGTCCTTTGGTCCATGGCGAGCCAGTTGTATTGGGAGAAGGAAATCGGGAACCTGCAGCTCTACATGATGGCGCCGATGAACCGCATGGCGTTGCTCGGCGGCATGGCCGTCGGCGGGATGGTCATGACGTCGATGCGGGCCGTCTCGACCTTGATTGCCGGCGTCTTCGTCTTCGGCGTAATCTTCCAAGTCGCAAATCCGCTGATGCTCCTGGCTGTCTTCTTCGCGACCCTGATCGCCCTATACGGGCTCGGGATGATGTTTGCCTCCCTCTACCTGTTGTGGGGTCGGGAGGCGTGGAACCTGTCCGCCCTGATGGAGGAGCCAATCTTCTTCTCGAGCGGTTTCTACTTCCCACTCGGAGGGCTCTTCCGGATCCCTGGCTGGGGTCCGGCCGTCGCGATCGCGGGATCGTTCATCCCCGCCTCGATCGGTCTCGATGCGCTGCGGCAACTCACCCTTGGCTCCACCGCGTTCGGCGGAAAACTTTGGATCTTCGACGTGACGACCGAACTAGAGATCCTCGTCGTCATGGCCGTCCTGTTCTTGATCCTCGCAAGGTACGCCCTGGCGTACTTAGAGACGCTCGCGAAGCGCGAGGGGAAGCTGACCTCACGGCATCAATGAACACGTACTGGCGGACCTTCAAAGTGGCCGCGTGGCTCGGATGGGAGATGGACTCGAACTGGACGGAGCCGTGGCTCTTCGTCCTTTACTCCGTGATCAAGCCGGTCGCCGGCGCCTTCATCCTCGTCCTCATGTACGTCGTGTTCGTCGCAATCGGCCGGCCCCAGGGCGACCCGGACGCGTTCTCGTACATGTACATCGGGAACTCGTTCTTCATCTTCGTCGCCTCGGTGCTCTTCGGCACCTTCCAAGTCATCCAGTCGGATCGCGAATGGTATCAGACGATTCGGTACGTGTACATCTCGCCGATCTCGTACTACGTGTACATCCTGGGCCGCGCGGCGTCCAAGATCGCGGTCTCGGTGTTCGCGGTCGCGATCACGCTCGTGTTCGGGGTCTTCTTCCTCGGCGTCCGGATGCACTTGGCCCTCTCGGACGTGCCTCTGTTCCTCGTGACCACGATCCTGGGCCTCGGCGTCCTCCTTGCGATCGGCATCTGCCTCGGTGGGATTTCGTTCCTCACCGCGAAGCATACGCATGGTCTCGCGGAAGGCATTCCAGGGCTGTTCTACGTCTTCTGCGGCGTCTTGTTCCCCCTCTCCGTCCTCCCGGATTGGGGCCAGGCGGTCGGCCGCGCGATCCCCCTGACGTATTGGTTCGACATCACCCGCCGCCTCCTTGCGCCGACGATCAGCGTGAACACGACCCTGGGAGGATACGACGAGCCGACGATCCTGCTCTTCCTCGTCATCTCCTCGGTCGCCTTCTTCGGGCTGAGCGTCCTCATCTACAAGGTCGGCGAGTACTTCGCCCGCAAGGCGGGCAAGATCGACATGACGACGTCCTACTGACGCCGGGCGCGGGCGGCACGCCGCGCCGTCTGCTCCCGTCGGTAGGGATACCGTTGGACGGCTCCGCACGCGGTGCACGTGACGACGACGCGCCCGCGGCCGACGCGGACCCGCGCGCTGACCGACGGCAGGAGGAACGCGAGGCACTTCTTGCAGAACGACCGTTTGAAGGCCGCGGGCACCCGGGCGTTGTACCGCATGCCGATGCGCCGCGCGAGCTCGACGTAGCGCCGTGCGCGGTCCGTGTGGCGCTGGAGCGCCTCCTCTTCCGCCAGGCGGAACAGGGACGTCATCCGCTCGAGCGCGATCCGCCGCTCCATGCCCCGATGGCGGCGCTTGACCATCGGACCGCGGAGCCCTTCGTGGCGCATTAAGTCCTCGCACCCGACTAACCTTTAACTACGGCGTCCGAATAACTGCGGGGAGCCTCGTGCGCGAGCGCGTGAAGCAGATTTTCCGCCATCTCGATGACGGGGTCGACCTCATCGTCCTCCTCAACGCGACGGACCCGCACATCGACATGTCGTTCTTCTACGCGACCGGCCTCACGGACGGCCTCTTCGAGGGGTGCGGCGCCTGGCTCACGCCGGACGGCGCGTGCGAGATCACGACGTCCGCGCTGGAGGAGGAGGCCGCGAAGAAGAGCGAATTGCCGATCGAGGTCTTCCGCTCTCGGGACGATTCCACGAAGCTCATGCGGGAACGGCTCAAGGGCCACCGGAAGATCGGGATCAACGCCGCCGAGCTCACCCACGCGACCTTCGAGCGGCTCCGGACAATCGCTCCTAAGTCCGCCAAGTTCGTTGACGTGTCCGACGCCGTGATGGAGGCGCGGCTCGTGAAGGATGCGCGGGAGGTCGAGATGATCCAGCGCGCCTGCAGCATCGCCTCTCGCTCGTTCGAAGAGATCCTGCCGTTCATCCCGGGAGGTGTGACGGAGGCGGAGGTCGCCGCGGAGCTCGTCTACCGGATGCAGAGGAACGGCGCGTCGGGTCCGTCGTTCCGCACGATCGTCGGCTCGGGACCGAACGGCGCGGAGCCGCACTACACCGCCGGCCCGCGGAAGATCCAGGGAGGCGACATGATCGTGATCGACTTCGGCGCGATGTACCGCATGTACTGTTCCGACGTCACGCGCACCGTCGTCGTCGGCAAGGCGTCAGAGGAGCAGAAGCTCATGCACGACACGGTCGCCCGGGCGCATGCGGCCGCGTTCGCCCGGATGAGACCGGGCGCGCGGGGAAAGTCCGTCGACGCGGCGGCCCGCACCTTGATCGACGGGACGAAGTACAAGGGGCGGTTCATCCACGGCCTCGGTCACTCGGTCGGACTCGCGGTTCACGACGGCGCCGGGCTGCACCCGGCGAGCGAGGTCATCCTCAAACCGAACATGGTCTTCACGGACGAGCCGGGTGTCTATGTGCCGGGATTCGGCGGCGTCCGAATCGAGGACGACGTCCTCGTGACGCGGCAGGGCCCCAAGTACTTGAGTACGACGGCCCGCGAGCTGTTGGAGCTTTGAGGGCGCTCACGCCGCATCGTCGCGCATCTCGCGCGCGAGGAGGCTCATGCGCACGACGTGCACGAAGCGGCCGTCCTTGTAGACATCCTCGCGGTGCACCCCTTCCTTCTCGAACCCGAGCTTTTCGTACGCGTGGATTGCGCGGGCATTGTACTCCAGCACCTCGAGAGAAATCTTGTTCATCCCGAGCGCGCCGAACCCGTAGCGGAGGGCGACCCGCATCGCCTCCGTGCCGAGCCCCTTCGACCAGAACTCCGGCTCGCCGATGACGATCCCGATCTCCGCCTTGCGGTGCGTCCGGTCGATCCGATGGAGCCCGAGGTTCCCGATGTGCCGACCCCCGACCTCGATCGCGAAGATCTGGTCGTCCCCCCGACGCTCATAATCGTGGAACCATCGTTCCTCCTCCGCAAGGGTGACGGGAGTGCTCCGACCGAGGAAGTGGATGACCTCCGGGTCCGAGAACCACTTCACGCACCGGCGGAGGTCTCCGGCTTCGAGGGGCCGCAACACCACGCGGTCCCCGCGGAGTACGCGTCGGGCTTCGAGCACGGATTCCGCACCCCTCGGTCCGGTAAAGAACTTTTTCCGTCAGCCGCTGTCGACGGATACCGTCGCGGTGGCGAGGCCGCCGTCGTCGTCGTGGAGGGTCAAGGTGACGACGAACGGGCCTTCGGTCGCGTAGCCGTGCACGAGGACCGCCTCCATGTCGAACGGCGCCTTCCCTCCCTGGCTCTGCGCCGGGTCCGGTCCGACACCATCGTTGTAGAACGCCTGGATCGCCGACGTCCCGTCCCCGAAGTCCCACGTGGCGAGGAGATCGTCGCTGCCCGCGTCGTGCAGGCCCGCTCGGAATGTGACTCCGGTCCGCAGGAACATTGCGACGAGGTCGTCCGCGCTCCACGTCCAGGTGGCCGGATGCTGCGTGTTGAAGTTGTGCGACATGCGCCGTTCCTGGCCGTCGGGCAGGATCAGGACGACCCACGCAGGATTGTCGCCGGAAGGCCGCCCGTTCACCGGATCATCCTGGGGCGTGTAGATCAGCGTGGCAGCGGGGTGCTCCGTGAGAGCGAACGTAACGATGCCCGTTGTAGCCGCGTGGGTCCGCGGCCCGCCGGGACTCCGCACCAGGTCCATGTGGGCTACGACGCCTGAATCGGAGGAGAGCGTGAAGTTGAGGTCGTGCCACTTCTCCCCCGCCATCTCGACCCGGAAGCTGGCTTGGGCGACCGCGTCGATCTGCCGGATCTCCGGGTCGACGTTCGCGATCGTCACCGGGGCCCAGGCGGACGCCACATGGCTGCCATCGGAGACCTCGACCACCGCGGAACCGGAGAAGTCGTCCGCGTAGCCCGCGTCGACGGCCGGGCTGGACGACCAGTCCGTGTCGAACGTGCCGTCTCCGGTGAAGTCCCATCGGAACTGGAGCGGATCGCCCTCCGGATCGCTCGAGCCGCTCGCGTCCAGGTGGACCGTCCCGCCCTCGCGTCCGGAATACGGGCCGCCCGCGTCCGCGATTGGCGCACGGGTCGACGGGACCTCGACTACGGGCGGCGCCGATGCGGCGTCCGCGGACCCGTCGGAATCGATGTCCGATCGGGCGCGCGGCAGCTCGATGACGCCCGCGTCGAGGGCGGGCGAGACGAGCGTATACGACCGGGTCACGGTCTCATAGGGCGTCGGATCGAGCGGGTCGTTCGAATCGCTCTCGAGGGCGGCGGGCAGGTCAACGAACCACCGCAGCGTGTGCGAGTGGTCGCCGTTCTCGACGATCTCGTCCGGCGGGGTGGAGTAACTCCCCTCCTTCACGCTCCATCCCGCAGGCACAACGTCCTCGATCGCTCCGTGCGTCACGTTCACGTCATTCGTGATGCCATCCTCGAAAGTAAACACGGCGATGTTCGTCGCATCAATCGTCACATCGATGGTCTGCCCCGCGTTCCCGTCGAGTCGGGTCCAGAGGGGCTCCTTTCCGACGACAACGGTCGGATGGGTGCGCAAGTACGTCCACGCATCGACCTGCGTGTTGTTGTCGCCGTCCTTGTAATGCTCCTTCGCGACCACATCCCGCAACGCAAAAGGCAGCGTCTCGCCGCCGATGCGGAATGGGATCTCGGCCTGGACGAACTGGAACTCCTCCGAACACCACCAAGCGGGCTCCGAGAGGAAGCCTTGGATGACCTCCTCGCCGTACGAGTACAGGACGGACCCGCCCGCCGGGATCGTCCGGACGGTGAGGATCGCGTCTTGGGTCGTATGAAGGGGATCCGGCGGGGGCTCGAGCGGATGCGGGCTCATGAGGAGGGCGTCCTCCGACACCTCTACAGGGACTTCCGCGGAGCTGTGGACTTCTATCCCCACGGGCCGCGTCACCGTCTCGCCGTTCCGGTCGTACGTCTCGTTGACGACCGTCACCGTGACGAGGCCGCGCCCGGCCGCCTCCCAGAAGCTCATGGACTCGGGTGAGTCGGATCGAACCGGTGCGCGAAACATCGGGGCGACGCCGGCGACCACGACAGCCCCCACGAGGAGAAGCACCGCTCCGCTCATGGAGGAAAAGTCTCGCATCCGACCCCTTACGACGACAATCGAAAGATATGCGGAGGGGTTCGCTTAAGAGTGCCGACTCAATTCTCACTCGTTCCGCTCCGTGACTATCAGTCGTGAGAGCGAGGCGATTTCGGAGTCACTCCAGCGTGGGACGCGGCCTCGACGATGCCTTGAAGTCGGCCGCAACGTTCGGGCGGACGTGCTGGTCTACGATTCCCGCTTCCTCGATCACGTCGTGTCTCCGAGCCACGTGGAACGGCCGGATCGGCTGCGAGCGATTGTCGAGCGCTTGAAGGAGGAGCACCTCTACGCCGGCGTTGAAGCCGCGACGCCCGCGACGCGGGAGGAGGTCGAGGCGGTCCATCGGTCGACGTACGTCGAGTACGTCCGGAATCTGGGCGACGGATTCCTCGATCCGGAGACCGTCGTCCATCCGGAGACGTTCGAGATCGCCTCCCTGGCGGCCGGGGCAGTCTTGGGAGCGGCGCGGGCGGCGGTCCGCGACGGTCGGCCCACAGTCGCGCTCGTGCGCCCGCCCGGTCACCACGCGGGACCCGACTACGGGGGTGGGTTTTGCTACCTGAACAACGTGGCGGTCGCGGCAGCGGACTGCACGGCCTCGGGTCATCGGGTCGCCATCCTCGATTACGACGCCCACCATGGGAACGGGACGAGGGACATCTTCGCGGCCAGCGCGTCCGTGCTCTACGTGTCGACGCACGAGTACGGGATCTATCCGGGCACCGGCCCCGCCGAGGACGTAGGCGAGGGCGATGGGCGCGGCTTCACGGTGAACGTCCCCCTGTCCGCAGGATGCGGGGACGCGTCCTTCCTCACCGCGGACGAGGTGATCATCGAGCCCATCCTCGAGGGATTCCGACCCGACGTCGTGCTCATGAGCCTGGGCGTGGACGCGCACTACCGCGACCCCCTGACGTCGCTCACCCTCTCGTCGCCCGGCTACGTGGAGCTCGTCTCCCGTGCCGCGAAGGCCTCGTCCCGCCTCTGCGGCAACCGACTCGCGATCGCCCTCGAGGGCGGCTACCACCTCGACGCGCTCGCGGAGGTCCTCGCGGGGGTCGTGGGCCGCCTCCAGGGGCGGACGGTCGACCTCGCCCTCACGGAGGTCTTCGACGACAACGTCCGCGGCCGCGCCGCAATCGAGGCCACGAAGCGTGCCCACGGCGCCTATTGGAACCTACGTTGACGACACGTGATGTCGCTTGCGCTCGGTGACCTTGCGCTCCTTTTCCTTCACGATCCGCTTGTACAGCGTGTCGAGGAGGTCGGCCAAGGCGACGTGCAGGTCCCAGTCGAAGTGGTGGGCGTAGTAGATCCGGTGGGATGTGGTGAAACGGGCTCGGAGCGAATACTTCCAGCGGTCGCCCTCGGGTTTGTACTTCTGGATGTGGATCGCGAGGGTCCTCGGCTGCACGAGTTGGGCGATCCGTCGCATCTCCTTCTGGACGACCGCGTAGATCTCGTCGTACGTGTCCTTCGGGTCGTCCTCGAGGCCGCCGATTTCGACGAACAGCTGCTCGCGTTCCCGCAGGCTCGCCAGGAACTGCATCAGGTCCTGCGTCGTGATGATCCCGATCGGCTCGTCCCCCTCCGTCACGATGATCGAGGAGACGTGATGCTTCGCCATGAGCTCCGCGGCGCGATGGACGTCCGCATCGGGTCCGATCGTCAGCGGCGGATACTGCATGACTCCCTTCACCTCGACGGTAACTTTCTCCTCGCGGCCGGCCCGCTCGCCGTATTGCTCGCGCTGCTTCGGCCGGGCGAACAGGTCCACGACGTCCTTCATCCCCACGACGCCCCGCAGGTGACGGTTCTTGTCGACGACGGGCACGGAGCGCTCGCCGAGGGACCGCATGATCTGGACCGCGTGCTCGACCGTATCGTCCTCCGCGATGCACTGCGGGTTCGGCGTCATGAACTCCCGGGCGACGACCCCTTCGAGGGCGCGCGTCTCCACGAGGGCCCGCACGAGATCCGATCGGGAGAGGATGCCGACGAGCGCCTTTCCCTTCACGACGGGGATCGCCCGGAACCCGGCGGAGATCATCGTCTCCGCGGCCTCGGGCACCGTCGCCTCGGGAGAGACCTGGGGCCCGACCTGCAGGACCGTCGAGGCCTTCGTCGATGGCGGCGAATTCCGGCGGCGCATCAGCTCGCGCATCGTGACGATGCCGACGAGCCTCTTCCGGTCCAGGACGGGGATCTCGTGGATGTCCTTCGTCTTCATCTTGCCGAGGAGGTCCCCGATCGTGTCGTCCGGCGCCGCGGTCACAAGGTCCGTGGACATGTAGTCCGAGACGCGGAGGTCTTGGGCCTTGATCCGCTTCATTCAAGGACCCGCCGTGGGGATGCAGCGATAGCGGAGGCGCGTATAATAACGTTCTTTAGAGGTCCGCACCGAGAATGCGCCCGATCGGTCGACGCGGTCCCGCGACGGCCGACTACCACCACCGGCCGTCGCCCAGCTTGCGGATGACCCATTCCTGATCTCCGCCGTCGGCGATCTCGGCTAGGGCCCGGCCGATCGCGTGATGCAGCGGCTCATGGGTGAAGACGTGAACGAACACCTTGCGCCACGAGATCTTCGACGGGAGATTGTCCATCTGCCAGAGGTGGACGGCGGTCGTGCTCCGATACTCCCGCGAGCGCAGGTCGGTCGAACCGAAGGTGACGGCGAGGCGGAGGAACTTCTCTCGTTTGGCTCGCGCGACGACCTCGAGTTCCCGGGGAGGGACCTCGGATCTTCGGAAGTAGAAGACCCAGTCGATCCCGCCGTCGGCGAGCGGATGCAGCTCGTCCGGATCGAAGATGCGACTCATGGGCTCCCTCGATTGCGAACCGAGCGGTTTCGTAAAGTTCTTTCCGTCGGCCTCGATGTGCCGCTTCCGTGAAGGGCCGGGCCCGCGTGATCTTCCGCGGCCGCGTGCAGGGCGTCTACTTCCGCGCGCACTGTGCGGAGAAGGCGGAGTCGCTCGGCCTCGACGGATACGTGCAGAACCTCCCCGACGGGAGCGTCGAGGCGGTCTTCGAGGGCGACCGGTCCGTCATCGAGGCGTGCATCGAGTGGAACCGAGGGTCGCAGCCGTACGCCCAGGTGACGGACGTCGAGATCTCGTGGACGTCACCGCGAGGCGACCCGAAAGGGTTTCACGTACGAAACTCGTGACACGGAACCTCCGTTCGAGGGCGTCACTCGCGAAATTCGATGCGGTACGTCCGCTCCGGGAGGTCCTTGTGGATCCGCCACGCCTCGTCTTCCTTGAGGACGCCGCTGTCGAGCCACGCCCGTGTCTTCCGCGGGACGGTCGCGGGGCCGAGCACCGCACCCGGCCTTCGGGGGTCGTCGATGTAGTCCGTCTCGAGCAGGAATCGCGGTCCGCCTCGGAGGGCCGTCTTCACGAGATCCTCCTTCGCGAGAATCGAGGGCACAACGCCGTGCGTATCTTCCGGTCGCGTGATCGGCGTCGAGTGATGTTTCACGACCCGGTCGGCCGAGAGGCCCGCCCTCGACGCGATCTCGACGAATTCCGCGAACGTCTCCGGCGTTGGATCCTCCGTATGAAGGACGACCGCGCATCCGAGCTCCTTCGCGCGTCGCATCGCATACTCGAGGGCTTCGTTGCACGCCGAAACCACCGCGGCGGCGACCGGGAAGTGCGGCCGTCCGATCTCTCCGAACGCGATCGCGCGGCCCTCCGCGATCCATCGCGCGGCTTCGTCGATCCCCTCCCGCATCGCCTCCATCGCCGGCTGCGGTCCAATCGCCTCTCGGAGGGCGAGGAAGTCGACGGGGTACGGACCGAGGGCGACGAACACTTGAAGGGAGGTCGCCGCGCGCACCGCATCCGCCATCGCGAGAGTCTTCTTGTACGCCACCCCGAAATCCTCGCCGTCCCGGATCGGGACGTCGTCGTATGGCATATGGGTCAGCAGCATCGCAGTCCCGCCGGCTTGCTCGAACGCCTTCGCGGCTGCGACGCCTTGGAACTCAGGCCGAAGGTGGATGTGGTTATCGAAAATCGGTGTCCGCGCCGTCGTCCACACCCGCGCGGCGAGACGTAGCCCGCCCTCCGGATAAGCCTTCTCGCCCGCCGACTTCCCACCGGATCAGATTGGCGGGATCGACTCCGCCCGGGTGCGAAGCGCCCGATTCATCTCCTCGAACCCTCGCTTCGCGTCGCGATCCAGGGTCCGTGCTAGAAGCGGCACGAGGATGCCCCGGAACCGCTCGCGATGGACGAAGTGCACGTGCTTCGCCCCGAGTTCCTCGATCTCGAAGATGTGCTCGCCGTCAAACAATCCGGGAACGGCGAGGTGGCCGAGCCACCGGAGTTCGCGGTCCCGCTCCACCTTCATGACGGTCGGTCGGAACTTCATCCCCCGAGTGCCCGAGGACTGCATGAACACCTCGAGCTTCGTGCCGACTTTCGGTTCGCCGGAGATTCGGCGGATGAACGGATTCCATTCCGGGAACGCGGGAAAGTCCGTGAGGGAATCCCAGACGCGGCCCGCCGAGGCCTCGATGTCGATCTCCGTCCGGATCTCCTTCATCGGACCTCCGGCGGACGGCCCGAGCTCAGCGGAGGAGTCCGGCGGCCTTGAGCTCCTGGGTGATCTTCTCGACGGCCTGCTCGACGTCCTGCGGTTTCCGGGCGCCCGTGCAGACGAGCTTGCCGCTGCCGAACAGCAGCACGACGACCTTCGGCTCGTCGATCCGGTACACGAGTCCGGGGAACTGCTCCGGCTCGTATTCGACCTTCTCCAGGCCGAGGGAGATCGCGATCGCGTTCAGGTTGATCTCCGTCCCGAGGTCCGATGAGGCGACGATGTTCTGGACCTCGATTTCCGGGTTCTTCTTGATCGGGATGCCGGCGGCCTCGATCTGCTTCGCGACCATGTCGATCGCGGTCTTGACGTGCTCGAGGCTCTTCGCGCCGGTGCAGACGACCTTGCCGCTTCGGAACAGGAGGGTCGCCGTCTTCGGCTCCTTCAGGCGGTAGATGAGTCCGGGGAACTGCTCCGGCTCGTACTCGGCGCCGCCGAGGGCGAGGGCGATTGCCTGAAGGTCGAGTTGCTCCCCGAGGGAGGTCGACGCGACCACGTTCTCGATCTTGATTTTCGCCAAGGTCATGCCTCCAACCCTCTCCGCTCTGATCGAGGGGCGCAGACGGGGGCCGGCGGGGAGGGGAGTTAAATAGTCCGTTATAAAGCTTAGTCGGTGACGTTCCCGTCGGATGCCTCCCGTCCCGTCGATTCCCTCGCGCGGACGAGCGCCAGCAGAGCCCGGTTGAGCGGCACGGGGATTCCGTGTCGTGCAGCGGCCCGGACGACGGCCCCGGTGATCGAATCGATTTCCGTACGTCGGTGACGGTCGAGGTCTTGGAGCATGCTGCCGCGGTTCGCGGCGGTCCGCCGTGCGACAAGGACGGTGCGGTGGTAGAGTTCGTCCGGATCGACCGCCGCACCCTCTGCCTTCGCGACGGTCGCGGCCTCGCGGCACACGGCCTCGAGGCTCGCCAGGAGACCCTTGTCACGGACGAGCCGTCCGTTCGGGACCCCCGCGAGGGCGGCCAGTGGATTGATCGACGCGTTCACGACGAGCTTCGACCAGAGCTCCGTCTTGACATCGTCGGTGATCCGCACGACGACGCCCGCATCCGCGAGCAGGTCTCGCAGGCGAACGAGGTCCGCTTCACGGATGCCGACCCACGCACCGAGGACGGTTTCGCCGACGCCCGCGTGGCGAATCTCGCCCGGCCCGAGAGACGTCACTCCGTGCGTCGTCGTGCCCGCGACGACACGTTTCGCGACCTTCGCGATCGCCTCGGCGTTCCCGAGGCCGTTCTGAAACGTCACGAACAACGCCTCGTCCGCGAAGGGACGCAGCGCGATCATCGCCTTGTCGATGTCGTACGACTTCGTCGTGACGAGAATCAGCTCGGGCTTCACTCCGTGCGGAATGCGCGTCGCCGTGCGGGGCCTCGCGATCATCGCCGTCTTCCCGGTGATCCGGAGGCCGCGCGCGCGAATCGCCGCCATGTGCTCGGCTCTCCCGATGAGCGTCACGTCATAACGTCGCGACAGGAGACCGCCGAAGAAACTCCCCATGGCGCCCGCTCCGAAGACGACGATTCGCACCGCTCTCGCATGCATTCGCGCAGAAAAAACGGTTTCGATTCGCCTCTCGCATCCCGTCTTTTTTATAAAATTCGCAAAATAACCCATTTATCCAGGCTTCGCTACTTTTAAAACCCCCTAGACGATATAGATGACAGGGAGGAAACGAGTGGCCAAGAAGAAGAAGGGCAAGAAAAAGAAGAGATAGGCCGCTTGCCCGCACAACCTTCGCGGTGACCCGCGATGGTAGCGCCTCACCGCTTCGCACCCTTTTCCCGTTTTTCATTCCTTTTCATTTCTTTGGATGCTCGATCGGCCAGCGCGAGTGGTTCCGGATACCGGGATCGTGTGGTCCTCCTCACGAGGTCCAGCGCCGTCACGAGGGAGATCCGATGACCCACGGAGATGAAAATGGGCCTGGCCGCGCCCGGAGGGACCCACGCATAGCCGCGTATGTCGCCGCCGAGTGCGATCGGAATCGCGGCCTTGTCGCCTCCGGACGGCTTCATCGCCCTTCCGGCGAGGAGATGTTTCGCCACTCCGATTGTCGGGATGTCGAGGCGCACGCCGACGTCGCACGCGACACCGAACAGCGCGGGATGCAAGCGTCCGTGGCCGTCCACCATCAGGACGTCCGGCATCCTTGAAAAGCTACGGACCACCGCCTCGATTCCCGAAAACTCGCGCCGCGCAAGGTACGTGGGGATGTACGGGAACGAAACGGCGCTCGTGGCCGTTGCGACTTCGACCACGGCGAGCGTGATCGCGTCGACGCAGACCGCCGCCGCATACATGCGATCCGTGTCGTACGACACATCGACGCCCGCGATTCGCTCCGCGGCGCCGCCCGCGTCTTCCTCGGTCACCAGGGACGCGAGGTGCCGTTGCTCCCGCCGTAGCCGGTCGAGGAGCGGCACGGCCGTCCGGATCGTCACGAATCGATTCGCCGGCACGTGGCCCGACCGAACCGGGACACGTTCACTCGCGAGCTCGTGGCTCGCGTCCGGCAGCACGGGTCGTCCGTCGGCCCGGACGACTCGGTGGGCGGCCGGGATCGCCGGGTGCTCGGTCAACCAGGAGGCGACCGCTCGTGCCGCGCGGACGTCACCGAGGGCGCGTGCGATGGCGCCGCACGTCGCAACACGACCGCGAGGAATTTGGCGCAGGCATCGATCCAGAGCGTCCGGGAACTCGTCCACGCCGGCGTATCGATGCGCGCCCGCAAAACCTTTCTACACAACGTTGCATCGACGCGGCTGCCTTGTCACTCATGCTCCGCGGCGGACTCATCGTCACCCAGGACGCCCGGCGGCGGATCATGACGGGCGACGTCCTCGTGGAACGCGATCGGATCGCGGCGGTGGGCGCCGTCGCCGCAACCGCGGACGAGGTGATCGATTGCTCGGGTTGCGCGGTCCTGCCCGGCTTCGTCAACCTTCATCAACACGTCGCGAACACGCTTCTCCGTGGCATCGCGGACGACGTCCCACTCGAGGAGATGATCTCCAGGGCCTCGGCGATCGACGCGAAACTCACGCGGCGAGATGTGCAGGTCGGCGCACTCCTGGGATGCGTCGAGATGATCCGCTCCGGGACGACGAGCTTCCACGACCTCTTCTACTGGGAGGACGAGGTCGCGCGGGCCGTGCGGGAGTCCGGCGTGCGGGGCTTCCTGTCGTGGGTGACGCTCGACGAGGCCGCGACGACGCAGCACGGGGATCCCGTGAAGAACGCGGAACAGTTCGTCGCGAAGCACGCAGGCGACCCACTCGTCACCCCGTCCGTCGGAGTCCAGGGAGTCTACGCCGCCTCCGAGGAGACGTACGCGAAGGCGAAGGAGGTTGCTTCGCGTCATCGGGTCCGGATGCACACGCATCTGTCGGAGACGCGCGGCGAGGTCGAAGGCCATCGGGCGAGGACCGGCCTGCGTCCCGTCGAGTGGCTCGAGAAGATCGGCTTCCTCGATGGAGGGCTAACGGCCGCGCATTGCGTCTGGGTGACGATCAACGAGGTGCGGACGCTCGCCCACCACGGGGTGAGCGTCGCCCACTGCCCGGTCTCGAACATGAAGCTCGCCTCGGGAGGAGTCGCGCCTGTCCCCGAGATGATTCGCGAGGGCGTTCCGACAGGACTCGGCACGGACTCGCCGATCTCGAACAACGGGATGGACATGTTCGAGACGATGAAGATCACCGGCCTGCTTCACAAGGCGACGCGGTGGGATGCGGCGCTGCTGCCGGCACAGACGGTCCTCGATCTCGCGACGATCGACGGAGCCCGAGCGCTTCGTGCTGACGCCGAGATCGGATCGATCGAAGTGGGGAAACGCGGAGACCTCGCGGTCGTGTCGCTCAAGGGAGCGCACACTACGCCTTTTTATCCCGCTAACGTCATCAGTCACCTCGTCTACAGTTGCCGGGGGAGCGATGTGCGGGCGACGATCGTCGATGGTCATGTCCTCATGTTGGATGGCGTCCTCCGGACCGTTGACGAATCGGAGGTCGTCACCCGAGCTCAGGAGACGGCTCGGGAGCTGTTCGAGGCCTGATCCGTGATCGCGGGTGTCGATGAGGCGGGCCGCGGCCCGGTCCTCGGGCCTCTCGTCGTCGCGTGCGTCGCGATCGAGTCGGACGTGCCGCTGCGGCAGATGAACGTCCGCGACTCGAAGAAACTCACCCCGGAACGGCGGGAGCTCCTGGCCCCGGAGATCGAGAAGGTGGCGCGTCACGAGGTCCTCGTCATCCCGGCGGAACGGATCGACGTCATGCGGGCCGAGATGTCCCTGAACGACTTCGAGGCGAAGCTCTTCGCGGAGCTCATCGACAAGCTCCGGCCCGAGACCGCGTACGTCGACGCGGCGGACGTCGACGAGATCGAGTTCAAGCGCGCGGTGCAGCGCGAGCTGCCGTTCGCCGTCGAGATCGTCTCGCAGCACAACGCGGACGAGCTCTTCCCCGTCGTCAGCGCGGCATCGATCCTCGCGAAGGTCCGCCGCGATCGCGAGATGCGGTCAATCGAACAGGAGTTCGGCGTGCCGATCGGGTCGGGTTACTCGCACGACGCCGTGACGATCGCGTTCCTGGAAACATGGATTAGGGACCATGGCTCTCTTCCGCCGCACACGCGGGCCTCGTGGGACACGGCTCGCCGCCTGATTGCGGAATCGCGCATCCGGAAACTCGACGAGTTCGGCGGGGGCAAGTCATGAGGGAGATGCTCGAGGACCTGATCCAGAAGTTCAACGCGAAGGTCGAATCGGACCCCGCGTTCCGCGCAGAGCTCTCCGATCTCTCGAAGACCGTGATGATTGAGCTCAAGGATGGGACGAAGTATCATTTCATCGTGAAGGATGCGAAGGTCGCCGCGTTGCTCGACGGCGGCGTCGACCACGCGGACATCACGATCGTCACGGACGCCGGCACGCTCCGCGCGCTGATCCTGCGGGAGATTGGCCCATTCAAGGCGTATGCGACGGGAAAGATCAAATTGAAGGGAAGCCTCGAGGACCTCGCGCGTTTCCGGAAGTTCTTCTGATCGAGCGCGATAGGTTTATCCGACACGTCCCAATGCGGACGCTCAACCGCCTCCGCGGGCCGCATATCGATCCGAACACGAAGCGGGGTGGGGTAGCCAGGATATCCCGTCGGGCTCATACCCCGGGACTCCCAGGTCCCCGGTGAGACACCCGGAGATCGATGGTTCAAAAGGGCCGCGAGGACGGACCTCCGGCCCGGGACGTCCATCCCCCGCTATGGGGACGCGCGGCACGCGGAGCGGCCTTTTCCGGAGCATCTCCGGGGAGGACGGCCCGTCCCCCTCCTCCGCCTCCGCTCCGGGTCGACACCCGCCGTTCCATCGCGCGCTGATTCTCACGACGGAACGTTTATCCTAAATGGGCCGGGTGGGTCGATTCTCGGCAGGCTTTCAATGGATCGCGTCAAGACAGGCGTAGCCGGCCTCGACACGATGCTGAGCGGGGGACTGCTGCCCGCCCGGCCGTACGTCGTGTCGGGTCCGACCGGCGGCGGCAAGACGATCCTGTCGGCCCATTTCCTTCTCGAGGGTCTCCATGCCCAGGAGCCGTGCCTGCTCGTCACCCTCGACGAGCCCCCGATCGAGGTCAAGTCGAACATGGCCGTGTTCGGCTGGAGCATGGATCGCCTCAAGATCCTCGACGCGACCCCAGACGTCCGGGCACACAAGCGCACCCGCTCCGTGATCGACGTCGGCACGTCCCTCGACGTCCGCGACATGGAACAGGTCACCGACATCCGCCAGTCGTCCCAGGTGCGCGCCCTCGAAGTGACGGTCCACAGCGTCCAGAAAATGATCAAGCAGGAGTTCTCCCAGCACCTGGAGCGGACGAAACAGCGGTACAAGCGAATCGTCATCGACTCGATGACCGCCCTCAAGATGTTCTCGATGCACGGCGAGGACAGCCGCATCCTGATTCAGTCGTTCCTCCGGTTTCTTTCGGAGCTCGAGGCGACCACCCTCATTGTGTCCGAGCACCTCGACCGGACGGTCCTGGAGACCGAGTTCTTCCTCTCGCGGGGTGAGATCCGCCTGCACAAGTGGCTCGACGGCAGTTTCATTCGCCGCGCCGTCTCGGTCGAGAAGTTCCGGGGCTCGTCGTTCGACGACCGGATGCGGCCGGTCTCGATCACCGACAAGGGGATGGTCGTCTCCCTCGATCCGACGCCTCAGTCCCGCGAGCCGTCGTCCGGTCCGAAACCTGGCGAATCGTTGCTCGAGACGCGCATCATCGAGGAAGTCTCGAACGCCATCGAATCCGTCATGCGAGGAATCGAGGAAGCGCACCGCCGACAGGTCGCGATTCGGGATATCGAGGTCGCCCTCTCGCGTGCGATGCTCGCCTTCCAGCGGCGCAACTACCAGAAGGCGATGAAGCTCGTCCTGTCCTGCGATTCCGCCCTGAAAGAGCGTATCGGCTCCGCGCCGCCCCCGCCGACCCCCACGGTGCCGCCGCGGCCACCCGGGGGGATCCGGTGACCGCCGCCGCGAAGATCCGCACGGGCGTCGCGGGGCTCGATAAGATGCTCCACGGGGGCCTCGTCCCCGGCCGGCCCTACATCTTGTCCGGCGCTCCCGGGTCCGGAAAGACGATTCTCTCGGTGCAGTTCCTGCGCGAGGGCCTCGAAGGCGGAGAACGATGCCTGTTCGTCGCCCTCGAGGAGCCGCCGAACGAACTGAAGATCAACATGCGAGCGTTCCGTTGGAACCTCGACGACCTCGATGTGCTCGACGCGAACTCGGACATCCGGCGCTTCGAGCCGACGCCGTTGCTCGAAATCAGCACGGAAGAGGAGCCAATCAAGATGCGTGCGATCGGCGAGCGCATCCGGAAGACGCCGGATTTCGAGAGCAAGGAGGTTACCGTCCACTCGCTCCAGCAGCTCCTCAAGAACCTCTTGGTGAAGAAGACGTACGAGCGCGTCGTGATTGACTCGATCACCGCCCTCAAGTACTTCTGCATGCGGGAGTTCGAGACGGCCCTCACGACGCAGTCCTTCATGCGGTACCTCTCGGAGTCGAAGGTCACCTCGCTCCTGACCCTCGAGCTTCCCGAGGAGGGCGAGGTCCCTCCGGAGGCGTTCCTGGCCCGGGGCGAGTTCCGCTTGCACAAGCTCCGGGACGAGACCGGCATCAAGCGGTTCGTCTCCGTCGAGAAGTACAAAGGTTCGTCCCACGAAGAGGCCGTCTTCCCGTTCGATATCACGAACTCCGGGATCGTCGTCAACACCGTGTCGAAGCCCGCGATGGCGATCTAGCCGGCACCTCGCGCGGCGGCTCCGCGGCGGATGTCAATGCCTGTTTTGTCTGACGAACGTATGACTAGTTTTAAATAGCCCTACTTGGATTCGCCGCCGTCAGACTCCATTCGGGATGGGATGGCACGATGAAATCGCTTCTGAACGAGGCCTTGGCCCGACACCAGGAAGCCGAGGAAAAGGAAGAGCGCGAAGCCGCGAAAGCCACGAAGCCGCAGGACAAATCCAAGTCCGGCGACGACGAGGAGATTGAGAAGATTGTCGAATCGATCAACGTCTCGATCAAGATCGTCGGTTGCGGCGGCGGCGGCTCGAACACGATCAACCGGTGCAGCGAGGCCGGCATCAGCGGCGCGCAGCTGTGCGCCGTCAACACGGACGCGAAGCACTTGCTCTCCGTCCGGGCCCCGAAGAAGATCCTCATCGGCAAGCGCCTGACGAAGGGCCTCGGCGCCGGAGCGCTCCCGGAGGTAGGGGAGCAGGCCGCGCACGAGAGCGAAGAGGATATCCGCGACTTCATCCGCGGCGCCCACGTCGTGTTCATCACGGCCGGGATGGGCGGCGGGACCGGCACCGGCTCCGCGCAGTACGTCGCGCGAGTCGGTAAGGAAGAAGGCGCGCTCACGATGGGCGTCGTCACGATGCCCTTCAAGTCGGAAGGCCGCATCCGGATGGAGAACGCGGAGGCGGGGCTGGACAAGCTCCGAAAGTTCTGCGACACGACGATCGTGATCTACAACGACAAGCTCCTCGAGCTCGTGCCTCGCCTGCCGATCAACGCGGCGTTCAAGGTGGCGGACGAGATCCTCATGCAGTCGATCAAGGGCATGACGGAGATCATCACGAAGCCCGGCCTCGTGAACCTCGACTACGCGGACCTGATGACGATCATGAAGGGCGGCGGCGTCGCGATGATCGGCATCGGCGAGAGCGAGGAAGAGCGCGATCGAATCGAATACGCGATCAACGAGGCGCTGGAGTCTCCCCTTCTCGGCGAGGTCGACCTGACCCACGCTCGTGGCGCGCTCGTGCGCGTCGTTGGCGGGCCGGATCTGACCGTCTCCGAGGCCGAGAAGGCGGCGGAGGTCGTCGGGCAGAAGATCAACCCGCAGGCGCGGATCATCTGGGGTTGCTCCGTCGAGGACGATTTGGACCACACGGTCCGCGTGCTCCTCGTGATCACCGGCGTCAAGTCGAAGTCCCTCCTCGGCAAGGAGGTCTACACGGGACCCGTGCGGACCTCCGCCGAAGTGGACGAGGTACGCTGACCTCCTCCTCTTTTTACCCGAACCTTTTTCCATTTATCTCCCATCGCGCGAGCGTGAGCACCCGACGTCCGCGGTACCGCTACATTGCGTTCCGCGTCGAGGGTCCGCGCGCGTTTCGAAGAGAGGAGGTCTTCGAGGCGATTCGCAGCGCGCCCGAACGTCTCTGGCTCGTCGAGTTCCGGCACCCGCTCGGCCTCGTGCGGACGACGCACCTGACGAAGGACGCGGCGATTCGCGCCTTGGTTGGCATCGGCACGATGGCGGGGGAGCGGGTCCGCGTGACGACGGTGGGCACGTCCGGCACGATTCGCGCCGCGACCCGCAAGTACTTGGTCCATGCCGGCGGAGTCGGAAAAGAACCCTTATAAGTGACCGCTTTATTAGCGGCCCGAGGTTTATCATATGCAGCCGGGCCAGATGGCGTACGACCGCGCGATCACGGTCTTCAGCCCCGACGGCCGCCTGTTCCAGGTAGAATACGCTCGCGTCGCGGTCACCCGCGGCAACACGACGGTCGGCCTGAAGTTCAAGAACGGGATCGTCCTCATGGCCGACAAGAAGATCGGTTCGCGGCTCGTCGAGACCTCGTCGATCGAGAAGATCTTCCAGATCGACGAGCATGTCGGCGCGGCGACCTCGGGCCTCGTGGCGGATGCCCGCGTGCTCGTGGACTACGCACGGCTCGTCGCCCAGATTAACAAGGTCACGTACAGCGAGCGGATCGGCGTGGACCTGCTCGTCAAGCGGATCTGCGACTACAAGCAGAACTACACGCAATACGGAGGCGTTCGGCCGTTCGGGACCGCGCTCCTCGTCGCCGGCGTCGACGACCTCGGCACCCACCTCTTCGAGACGGACCCGAGCGGGGCGCTCGTGTCGTACAAGGCGGGCAGCATCGGCCAAGGCCGCCAGGCGGTCATGGAGCTACTCGAGGAGAAGTACAAGGAAGGGATGAACCAGGACGACGCGATGGTCCTGGGACTCCAGGCCTTGCAGAAGGCGTCGGAAGGCGAGAAACTCGATGCCCGCGCGATCGAGGTCGGAATCATCGTCGAGGGCGAGCGGTTCCGGCGTCTCTCCGAGACCGAGGTCGGACAGTACCTTTCGCGGATGCCGACCGCGTCCTAGGCGAGGTCATGCCCAAGGAGCTTCGATCGGACCGTCGCGACGACATCTTCAAGGAGTACGTGATCGCCCGGTTCGAAAAGGCGGGCGAGAAGTTCGAGGTCCTTGTCAAGCCGGATGCCGTCCAGCGGATCCGGGATGGGGCGGAGGTCGACCTCCTCGGGCAGCTCGCGATCGATGAAATTTTCCGGGACGCGCACAAGGGGTCGAAAGCGTCCGAGGAGAAGATGACGGAGTTCTTCGGGACGACCGAGCCCCTCGCGGTCGCGAAGCAGATCATCGAGCGCGGCGAGATCCAGCTGACCACGGAGCAGCGCCGCCAGATGCTCGAGGCGAAGCGCAAGCAGATTGTCCAGTACATTGCGGCGAACGCGATCAACCCGCAGACCGGCGCGCCCCACCCGCCCCAGCGCATTGAGAACGCGATGGAGGAGGCCAAGGTCCACGTGGACCCCTTCAAGGGGATCGAGGAGCAGGTCAAGGAGGTCCTCGACGCGTTGCGGCCGCTCATCCCGATCCGATTCGAGAAAGTCCGGATCGCCGTCAAGCTCAGCGCGGAGGACAGCGCGAAGAGCTACGGGGACATCAAGTCGTTCGGGACGATCGTGAAGGAGGAGTGGTCTCCAAGCGGCGCGTGGATCGGCGTGGTCGAGATGCCCGCAGGGATGCAGACGGACTTCCTCGAGAAGCTCAACGCGAAAACGAAAGGGAACGTGGAGACCCGGATCCTGAAGGCGGACCAACGGGTCTGACCGCCCGCTGTTTCTGTGGCGGTGCTTCATGAAACGCCGGCAGCGCACCCAAAGCCTCAAGTAGCCGCCTCCGTTTCGACGCGTCGCGTGAGAGAGAGACACCAATGCAGGGCAGTGGTTCGCTTCGCCAGCTTGTCATCCCCGGCGAAGCCGTCGGCGGCCCCGGGCTGAAGCCCGGCCCCGGTACCTACAGCGAGGGCGGACAGATTTTCGCGTCGCAGATGGGCATCCGGAACGAGCGCGAGGGCCGCGTCAGCGTCATCCCGCTGAACGGGCGCTACCTCCCCCAGCGAGGCGACGCGGTCATCGGCGAGGTGATCGACCAGGGCCCGTCCCACTGGCTCGTCGACATCAACTCACCGTATCCGGCACCGCTCCACGCCACGGAGTCGGCGTGGCGCGTCGAGTTCGGCGACACCGCACGGTACCTGAAGGTCGGGGACGTCATCATGTGCCACGTCCTGAGCGTCGACGAGATCAAGCGGGTCCAGCTGACGATGCAGGACCGCGAGGCCCGCAAGTTGAACGGCGGCATCCTGATGGAGGTCTCTCCTACGAAGGTGGCGCGCGTCATCGGGAAGGAGGGGAGCATGGTCTCCCTGATCAAGGATCTCACGAACTGTCGCATCTACGTCGGGCAGAACGGTCGGATCTGGCTCGACGGAGAGGACCGCGACACGGCAGTCGCCGCGATGGCGATCCGGCTGATCGAGGAGCGGGCGCAGGCCCTCGGGCTGACGGAGGCCGTGCGGGAACTGATTGAGCGAGCGAAACGCGAGACGCGAGGGCGGTTGCCCTCCTGAGGGACGGGTTTTCCATGGAAGACATCGAACACATCGAGAAGGAAGTCAAACTGATGGACGCGTCGGGCCGCCGGCTCGACGGTCGGAAGGCCGACGAGCTGCGGCCGATCCGGATCGAAGCGGGGGTCCTGGGACGCGCCGACGGCTCCGCCTACATGGAATGGGGCGGGAACAAAGTCCTCGCAGCGGTCTACGGGCCGCGCGAGGCGCACCCGCGGCACCTTCAGGATCCCGCGCGGGCGCTCGTCCAGTGCCGGTACAATATGGCGCCGTTTAGCGTCTCGGACCGGAAACGGCCCGGGCCGGATCGTCGCTCCGTCGAGATCTCGAAGGTCATCTCGGAGGCCTTCGCGTCCGTCGTCTTCGCGGAGCAGTTCCCGCGGACCTCCGTCGACATCTTCATCGAGGTCCTCCAGGCGGACGCCGGAACCCGGTGCGCGGGACTCAGCGCCGCGAGCGTCGCGCTCGCCGACGCCGGCGTCCCGATGCGGGACCTCGTGGCCTCGTGCGCGTCCGGGAAGATCGAAGGGGTCGTGTGCCTCGATCTGAACAAGGACGAGGACAACTTCGGAGACGCGGACTGCCCGATGGCGATCGTGCCCCGGACGGGGGAGATTGTGCTCCTGCAGATGGACGGCCACCTGACGTACGACGAGTTCCAGAAGGCGATGGACCTGTCGATCGGCGCCACCCACCGGATCTACGAGCTGCAGCGCGACGCGCTCCGCCGCCGATACTCCGTCACCCTCGAGGACATCCTCAAGGAGTCGCCGCCCCTGCCGCCCCCGCCCCCTTCGGAGGAGCCGCTCCCGCCGCTCCCACCGGAGGACGATTTCGGACCGGAGGGGATCTGATGAGCGAGGAGATCGTCTCCGAGCTGATGCGCGCCCACGTCTACAGGCTGGCGTCGACGGGGCAGCGCGTCGACGGCCGGGCGCTCGACGAACCCCGGAAGGTGACGATCGAGCGATCGTTCGTGTCGACCGCGGAGGGCAGCGCCCGCGTCAAGCTCGGCAACACGGACGTCCTCGTCGGCATCAAGATGTCCGTCGGCGAGCCGTACCCCGACACCCCGAACTCCGGCGTGCTGTCGACGAGCGTCGAGCTCATCCCGATGGCCAGCCCGACCTTCGAGGCGGGTCCGCCCCGGCCCGACGCGATTGAGCTCGCCCGGGTCGTGGACCGCGGGATCCGGGAATCGAAGATGGTGAACATGGATCGGCTCTGCATCACTCCGAAGGAGAAGGTCTGGGTCATGTTCATCGACATCCACGTCCTCGACTACGACGGGAACCTGTTCGACGCCTGCTCCTACGGCGGGGTCGCCGCGCTCGCCTCGACCAAGGTCCCGGCGAAGGCGATGGGGGTGGGCGAGGACTTCGCCCTTCCCGTTGAACACTGGCCGGTCAGCGTGACGAGCGTGAAGATCAAAGACATCGTCCTGGTCGATCCGAGCCTCGACGAGCAGCGCATGGCGGACGCGCGGCTCACCGTGACGACGGACGAGAAGGGCGACATCCGCGCGATGCAAAAAGGCTTAAGTGGAAGCTTTACTTACGAAGAAATCAAGCGGATCATTGAGACGGCCCAGCGCGTGGGCCGCGAGATCCGTCCTTTGCTGAAACCCTGAGGTCCACGATGGCGCGTCGCACGCGAAAGGCTGGTGTCGTCGGCCGGTTCGGCCCCCGCTACGGCGTGCGAATCCGCCGGCGCGTCCAGGAGATCGAGGAAGGCCGCCGAGCGAAGCACACCTGTCCGCGCTGTCAGGCCGTGTCCGTCCACCGGAAGTCGAGCGGCGTCTGGGAGTGCCGTCGATGCGGGAACGTCTTCGCGGGGGGCGCGTACCGCCCCGTCGTGACGACGTCCTTCAAGCGGGAACTCGTGGAGGTCGCCAAAGAGCCTGAGGCGAAGGCCGAGGAGACCTGACCTTGTACAAGTGCGCGAAATGTCTCGAGCCGATCCGGACGAACATCAACACGGTCGGGATCCAGTGCGAGCGCTGCGGCTCGAAGATCTTCTATAAGGAGCGGCCGAACGTCAAGAAGGTCGTCAAGGCGCTATGACCATGCGGCGCGCGAGGATCACGCTGGTCGGCCCCGAGGCCCGCGTCGTGGCCGAGGCCCTGCGACCGGAAATGGGCCGGGACGTGCCGAAAGCTCGCGTCTCAATGCAGATCGGACGCGGTCGCCTCACGCTGACGATCGACGCCAAGGACACGAGCGCCCTGCGCGCCGCGGTCAACTCGTATCTGCGCTGGGCCGATCTGGCCGCACGCGTGCATGAGGTGGCCGCGTGAAGGAGATCTCCCCGCAGCTGCAGAATCAGATCGCGCAATACCAGAATCTGCAGCAACAGCTTCAGGTGCTCGGGAGCCAGCGCGTGCAGCTCGAGGCGAAGCTTCGCGAGATCGAATCGACCCTAGAGGAGCTCGGCAAGGTCTCGACGGATACGCCGGTGTACAAGAGCATCGGCATGCTCCTCGTGCGACAGGACGACCGGGACGGCCTGAAGAAGGAGCTCGAGGAGCACAAGGAAACCCTCACGATCCGCGTGAAGTCGCTCCAGAAGCAGGAGAAGTCCCTCTCCGAACGGTACAACGACCTCGCGGGCAAGATCCAGACGGCCCTGGGCGGGGCCGCCGCCGCACCCGAAGGCGGCTGAACTTTTCTCCTTACGGAGAAGTGGCAAATCCTTATATCGCGAGGTCCGTTGGCGAATCCGTGGACGAGGATTCCGGATCGGAAGACAGCCCCGAACCCGGCGAATCGCCCGATGAATCGCCCGCCGAATCGACCACCGGACCTGCCGGGACGACGCCGCCCGGTCCGGTCCTGAATCGGATGAGTTTCTCCCGGTTCCTGATGATCTTCCTGTTCCTCCTCGCCCTCTACGCCCTCATCGACCCGCAGGTCGGCCTCGGCTTCGCGGGGATCGCGAACTTCGCCTTCGCGCCCCTCATCGGGTTCGGCGGCGCCTTGCCCGTGCTGACGATCCTCTTGGCGGGCATGCTCACGACGTCGATCTCGTCCATCATCCGAGACCACTACACGAACTGGGTGAAGATGGCCCGCACGCAGAAGATCATGGCGGCGTGGCGGAAGGAGCAGATGGAAGCGATCCGGAAGGGCCAACAGACGAAGCTCGAAAGGCTGAAGGAAGCGCAGCAAGGGTTCCTCAAGGACTCCATGGAAGTGCAGATGGCGCCGATGAAGTCGACCGCCTGGACGATGTTCATGTTCATCGTCGTCTTTACGTGGCTCCGCCTGTTCGTCGACATCACGCTCGGGCACCTCGGGAACCAGTGGATCGCCGTGCCCTGGTCGACCCACGTGTTCCTGGAGGACGCCAACGTCTTCCCGAACTGGGTCCTGCTCTACTCGCTCCTCGCGATTCCCTTCGGACAGATCGTCATCCGCCTGTTGAAGTACGTCCGTTTCAAGCGACGACTCGACACGATGGGGGTCCCGCTCCAGCCCCAGGGCGAAGCCTGAGGGGTCGCCGATGATCCTCGCGGTCGGTGGCCCGCCCGGCAGCGGCAAGACGACGGTCGCCGAGCGGTGGGCCGCGGCCCGAGGCTACGTCCTCGTGTCGGCGGGCATGCGGTTCCGCGCGATGGCGAAGGAGCGCGGGATGAGCCTCGAGGCGTTCGGCAAGGCGGCCGAGGCGGATCCGGCGATCGACAACGCGCTCGACGCCGCGGTCCTGGAGGAGATCCTCTCGAAGGAGGCGTCCGGAGCGAGCGTCGTCGTGGACGGCCGCATCCAAGCGTATCTCCTCGCGAAGCAGGGCATCCCCTGCACCAAGGTCCTGATCGACGCCCCCCTAGCAGTGCGGGCCCAACGGATTGCGACGCGCGAGGGGAAGAGCGTCCAGGACGCGGAGCGGGAGATTGTCGCGCGAGAGCGCTCGGAGCGCGTCCGGTACCGTCAGATCTACGGGATCGACCTGCGCGACACCCGAATCTTCGACCTGGTTCTGGATTCCGGGCGCAAGACGCCGGACGAGATCGTCGCGGCGATCGCGGCGCGGGTGGGGGGATGAGCGACCTCGTCGTCCTCCACGAGACACCCGATTCGAAGCATGGGAAGCGGCCGGAGGATCGTTCGATCGAGGAGCAGATCCGCCGGGGCCTGGCGGTCGTCGACAAGCCGGCCGGACCGACGTCCCACCAGGTGAGCGCTTGGGTACGGGACATGTTCGGAGTCCCGAAGGCGGGCCATGCGGGCACCCTGGATCCGCGCGTCACCGGCGTGCTCCCCGTCGGCCTCGCCGACGCAACGCGTGCGCTCGAGGCGCTGCTGGCCGGGGACAAGGAATACGTCGGCGTGTTGCAGCTCCACCAGGACGTCGAGGAGCGGAAGGTGCGCGCGATGATGGGCCGCTTCGTCGGCGAGATCTATCAAACCCCTCCGGTGCGCTCGGCCGTCAAGCGGGAGCAACGGACCCGCCATGTGTACGGGTTCGAGCCGCTCGAGATCGAAGGCCGCAACGTCCTCTTCCGTGTACGGTGCGAATCCGGGACATACATCCGGACGCTGTGCTCCGACGTGGGCGAGGCGCTCGGCATCGGCGCGAACATGGTCGACCTGCGGCGGACGCGCACGGCGTCGTTCTCGGAGGCCGACGCGCATCCGTTGAACGCCTTCCGCGACGCCATCGCCTATTGGCGGGAGGGGGACGAGACCGCGATCCGGGCGATCGTGCGACCCATGGAAGACCTCCTGCGGCACCTGCCGCGAATCGTCATCAAAGACACCGCGGTCGACGCGATCTGCCACGGTGCGAACCTCATGGTGCCAGGCGTCGCGAAGCTCTCGCCGCACATCCGCCGCGGCGACCTGCTGGGCCTCTTCACGGGGAAGGGCGAGGCGGTCGCGGTATCGAAGGCGCTCATGACGACGGACGAAATCGTCGTCGCGAAATCGGGGGCGGCGGCGGACACGGCCCGCGTGCTCATGGACCCGGGGACGTACCCGAAGCTCTGGAAGTGAGCGATGGGCGTCGACGCATGGGGCTTCGACGTGGACCGGCAGGTCGTCGCCCGCCGCCTTCGGTCGAAGCGGCTCGTCCTGCGCGCTATCCACGGGGCCGCGATCGGTCTCCTCGCGACCGCCCTCGTGGCGGGAGGCGCAGCGTCCTTGCGGGATTCCGTCCTCCGACTCGGATGGCCGGGCTGGGCCTCCGCGGGGGCATCCCTGTCCATCCTCTTCGGCGCCTTCGCCGCGGCGGAACTCCCGTTCGCCTACGTCGGCGGATTCCGGTGGGAGCGTGCCTTCGGGTTGTCCCGCCAGCGCCTGAGCGGTTGGCTCAAGGACCTCGCGAAGTCCTTCGCTCTCGGGCTCGCCTCGACCCTCGTCGTCGGCGGGGGGCTGCTGTGGTTGCTCGCGGCCACCCATTGGTGGTGGCTCGTCGCGTGGATCCTCGGCGTCGCGGCCTCGCTTGGAATCGGATTCCTCGCGCCGATCGTGCTCGTGCCGCTGTTCTACCGTGTCCGGCCGATTCAGGACGTGAGCGTCCGGAATCGGTTCGCCTCGCTCGCGGCGCGCGCCGGCGTGCCTGTGATGGGCGCCTTCGTGCTCGAGGCATCGCCGAAGACGAGGCGGTCGAACGCCGCCGTGATGGGGTTCGGTCGGACGCGCCGGATCGTCGTCACCGACACCCTCCTGGCGGAATTTTCGGTCGAGGAGGTCGATGCGGTCCTCGGGCACGAGCTCGCTCATCAACGCCGCCTCGATCCGCTCTGGGGGTTGCTCCAGGGCTCGCTCGCATCCCTGGCGATCGTCGCGGTCACGGCGTGGCTCTACGATGCGACGCGCGCCTCTTTCGGGATTCCGTCGGCCGGCGATATCGCGGGACTGCCGTGGCTCGCAGTCCTCTTCAGCCTTGTGGCCCTTCCGTTCGGCCCCCTGCAGCTGCGGTGGTCTCGTGGACGGGAGTCGCGGGCCGATCGGTTCGCGCTCGAGCTGACTGGGGATTCCGCCGCATTCGCGGCCGCGATGGTCCGGCTGCACGACCGGAACCTCGGCGTCGCGGATCCGAGGCGCTGGGAGAAGTGGCTGTTTTACAGCCATCCCCCGGGACGTGAGCGGGTCGAGTCGGCGCGGGCGTTCGCGGCGGCGCGCGTGTGAGCTTCGGAGAATCCTTTATTACGACGGATAGGATGGGCGCGACGCTGGGTGCCGAGGTCGCCTAGTCCGGTAGGGCGCCAGCTTGGAGAGCTGGTGGGCGCAAGTCCTCGGGAGTTCAAATGGCTCCCGCCGCTCATGTGACGGCTGCCTGAAAGTCTCCCCCTCGGCGTTCAGTTTTTTCGGCGTCCCCGCGCGAGGCGTTTCTTGAGCTCCAGGATCGGAGGGAGCGGCATCGGGTTGACGCGCCGCAGCGCCGCGAGATACAAGCTCACGTAGTCCCCGAGGTACAACGTGCCGAGGAGGCGGCTGAGGAGACTTTCGCCTTCCGCTTTGATTTCGATCGCGGCGGCGCGGCGGGACATGAGTTCGACCGTGATGTCGAGCTGCCGACGGATCTCCGGGGGTTCGTCCCGATCGCGGAGCACGATCGGCGTGTGGCGGCGGGCCCGCGCGTCTTCGGACCATCCCACGATTTCGTTGTGGTCGGCCTCGGGCAAGGCGGAGGAAAACGCGAGCATCTTCGCGTTTTCGTTCATTTGCGTCTGCCAGCGTTTCGCAATCGGGGTGAAGGGCGCGGTCGCATAGAGGACCGGAACCGTGCTGCGCAAGCGGATCGCGAGGCTCTTCGCTCGGTTCGAACGAGCGGCGGTCTCCGGGCGCAACCGCTTCCGGAGTCTGCGCAGGTGGTCGATCGAATCCTCGAGCTCGGCACGGAGCGGCCCGACGACCCACGACTCGCCGATCGCGGGCAGGACCCCGAACAGATGGCCGAACGCGCCGCGGGGAGGGAGTCCGGTCGGAACGTCGACGATCGGCACGCGGTTCTTCCGGGCGAGGTCCCGTAGCGAGCCTCCGGATGTGACCGCGACCATCCGACAGCCGAGTTTCATCCCCTGCATCGCCGCGCTCATCGTCTCCTCCGTATTCCCGGAGTAGCTCACGGCGACCAAGACGTCCTCGGGCCGCGCGTACGACGGCAGGCGGTAATCGCGCACCACCTGGATCGGTACCTTCGCCCGGTCCGCGACCCACGCCGCGAACACATCTCCCGCGATCGCGGACCCGCCCATGCCGACGACGAAGACCCGCTGCGCGTCCCCCGCGTCGAAGCCGGCCTGGGGGGAGAGCCGCAGGGACGCCTCGAGCTGCTCCGGCAATGAGGCGATGATGTCCCGCATCCCGTCGGGATCGATCCGGGCGACCTCCCCGGGTTCGAGCATCCCGGGCCCCCATGGGGGTGATCCGGATAAGTCCTGCGTCCGCTCGCCATCGAACCAAGAAGCTGGTTCCTACAATAATCTTGATATATTCCGCGTCCGCTCGATGGAGACGTGGGAGACGTCGAACGGGCGCTCGACTCCCTGCGACGCGGGGCGTTCGTCCTGGTCTACGACGCCGACGGCCGCGAAGAGGAGACGGATCTCGCGATCGCCAGTGAGTTCGTCACCCCGGTCGCCATTCGCACGCTGCGAAAGGAGGCGGGCGGGCTCATCTGCGCGACCCTTTCCGGCGAGGTCCGAGCGAGGCTCGGGCTGCCGTACATGACGGACGTCCTGCGCCGCGCCAGCGGGGTGTACCCGATCCTGAATGCCGTCTCGACGGAGGACATGAAGTACGATCGGCACAGCGCGTTCTCAATCGCGGTCAACCATCGAGACACGTACACGGGCGTGACGGACACAGACCGGGCGAAGACGATCGCCCGATTGGCGGAGATCGCGAAGGATGCGCTGCGGCGGGAGAACGGCTGGGCGGCGCACGCCTTCGCAGACGAGTTCCGCTCCCCGGGACACGTTCCCCTGCTCAACGCCGCGGAGCCCTTGCTCGCGGAACGCCGCGGCCACACGGAGCTCACGACGGCCCTCACGATCATGGCCGGACTCTCGCCGAGCGCGACCATCTGCGAGATGATGGGGGACGATGGACGGGCCCTCCCGAAGGAACATGCAAAGGCATATGCTCGGGAGAGGAATCTCGTCTTCCTGGAAGGGCAGGACATCGTCCGGGCGTGGCGTTTGTGGTCCGTGTAATGGCGACGGGGGTCTTCGATCTCCTCCATCCCGGTCATCTGTATTTCCTCCGCGAGGCGCGAAAACTCGGCGACGAGCTGTGGGTCGTCGTCGCGCGGGATAGCACGGCGCGGCGGTTCAAGCACGAGCCGATCATGCCGGAGAAATCCCGGCTGGAGATGGTCGAGGCCCTCAAGCCCGTGGACCGGGCGGTCCTGGGGAACGAAGGCAACATCTACGAGATCCTCGGGGACATCCGACCGGATATCGTCGCCTTGGGGTTCGACCAGGCGCACCAAGAGGAGCGGATCCTCGAGGAGTGCCGCCAGCGAGGTCTGGCGACGCGGGTCGTACGCCTCGCGAGGTTCGAGGGCGACCTCGATGGCTCCCGCAAGATCGTGAGGAAGGTGGCGGAATGGCTGGCGCTCCAAGAGCGGCTCGGTCACGTCGAAAAGGCGGGGGTCCGGGGGGACGGCGCCGCCCCGCCCCGGCGTCGCCGGGGAAAGGCCTGAGACGGATCGGCATCGTCGATACGTCCTTCGCGCGATACGATATGGCCGCGGCCGCTGTCGACGAGCTCCGGAAGCAGGGCGGCGGCTTCTCGATCGAGCGGTACACGGTCCCCGGGATCAAGGACCTCGCGGCCGGCGCGAAGATTCTCTTCGACCGAGGATGCGACATCGTCCTCGCCCTCGGCATGGTCGGCCGTCAACCGGTCGACAAAGACTGCGCGCTCGCGGCGGATTTCGGCCTGCAGGTCGTCCAGGCGAACGCCGGTCGGCACATCCTGGGCGTGATGGTCCACGAGGACGAGGCGGCGGACGAGGCCGGGCTCGCGTGGCTCTTTGACCGCCGCACCCGGGAGCACGCCGTCAACGCGTACGATCTGCTCTTCCGTCCGGAGGCGATGCGATCCCGAGCGGGCACGGGGCAGCGCGAGGGGTTCGAGGACGCGGGGCCCCTCAAGGGGACGGGTCGATGAACCTCGCGATCGTCGCGGCCGAGTTCAACCGCGAGGTGACCGACGTCATGGTCCGGAAGGCGTTGGCCCGGGCGGAAGAGCGAGGGATCCGCGTGACGTCCGTCGTCCGGGTCCCGGGGGCGTTCGAGATTCCGTTGGCCGTGCAGCGCCTCTTGGAGCGCGGCGACGTCGACGCGGCGGTCGCGATCGGTGCGGTCATCAAAGGGGAGACGCTCCACGATGAGGCCCTCATGGCCGCGGTGCCGAAGGCCTTGCTCGACATCGGGCTGCGGACCGGCAAGCCGGTCGGATTCGGGATCACGGGTCCCGGGATGACGGACGAGCAGGCGATGGCCCGCGCCGGGAAGGGCGCGGACGCCGTCGACGCCGTGGTCTCGATGCACGCATTGCTCCGGGGTCTGTGACCGTTTTCCCCCTGAGATTTAGGTCGGAAAGGTTTAATCCCGCGAGGCTTCCATCGGGGCCGGTCTGGGACCACCGCATGGTCGACACCACCGCCCTCGAGTCGATTCTCCGAGACATCGAGCAGAACGACGGCGTGCAGGAGGCGATGCTCGTCTCCCTCGCGGGGACCTACCTCGCCGGCAGCTTCCCGAAAGGCGTCCACGTGGATACGTTCGGATCGATGTTCGCGGTGCTCGTGGGCTCCGCGGAGACCGTGACCTCCGAGGCGAAGGACGCCCTCGAGAGCGTCATCATCAACGCGAAAGGAACCCGCTATCTCATCATCCACGGGGGCCGGAAAGCGCTCCTCGTGCTGCGCCTCCCGCTGTCCGCCGATCCGGCGCGGACGAAACAGGCCGTCGAGAAGTACGTCCCGCGGATCGAAGAACACCTCTAGATCCGCCGCATCCCTCGGCCGATCCACTCGGAAACGGCCTTCGTCACGTACCGGGCGGTCGCGCCCGCGCCGCGGTCCGTCCCTTCGGCGGTCGTCTTGCCCTGGCCGAGTTGCTGGAGGATGTCGTCGAGCGGTAGATTCCCCGCGTCGATGGCGGTGACGGCCTTCGCGACCTCGTCAAGGAAATGACTGTCGCTCCCGCCTGTCTCGCCGACGTGGAGGGCGCTCGCCCGCTCGTGTGCGCGCTCGTTCCCGCGCCGCAGCGTCCGTCCGTTGCGGGTCTCGTGGGCCGGAAATGAGGTCTCGGCGAGCCCCTCGTCTCCCAGCCCAGACCAGAAGCGGTACGGATGGGCGGCGACCGGGACGCCTCCGGCGGCGACGATCCGCTCGACGGTTTCCCGAACCGACAGCCCGCGGGGGACGACGTCGTGGAGGCCGTAGCCGAGCACGTGGCCCGATCGGGTCGAGACTTCGATGGCCGGGATGACGAGGAAGGATCCCCGTGCGGCTTCCTGCGCACCGCGCACTCCTCCCATCGAATTGTGATCCGTAATCGCAACGCCCGCAAGGCCGGCCCGCTGTGCCACCGTGACGAGGTCCGCCGGCGCCACGCGAGAATCGGGGGAGTGGCGGGTGTGGTTGTGGAGGTCCAAGCGCACGGAAGACGCCGCACAACGAGGGCTTTTCCTTAAGACTTCCGGGCTTGGCTCCTAGTGGATCCAGGTCCCCTCGGGCAGCCGCTTGTCGACGGTGAGCGGGATCCCGTCCACGGCGAAGGTCACACGGACTTCTCCGTCGTGGCCGAGGAAGAGGACGGTGCCCCCAGGGCCCACCTCGAGCTTCAACTTCTGGAACTCCGAAAACGGGAGGACGTCCGCGCCCTTCTCGCCGAACACCTGCGAACCCACCGGCGCGTCCTCGGGAGGTAGGGCCAGTCCGACGTCGGCTTTAGTTTCCCCCGCGAGGAGCATGCCTCGGCTCTCGACTCCACGGAGCTTCGCGGGCTCGAGGTTCGCGAGCAGGACGATCTTCCGACCGCGGAGCTGATCAATCGAGTAATCCTTCCGAATCCCGGCGACGATCTGTCGACGCTCGTCCCCCAGGTCGACCTGCAGCACGTACAGGTTATCGGCGTTCGGGTGCGGCTGGACGTCGACGACCTTCGCGACCCGGATGTCGAACCGACTCGAGAGGTCGTCCTTCGCGTCCGCGAGTTCGATCTTCGTGAAAAGGGGCTTCCCGACGCGAAGCCGTTGCCCGGCTGGTACGTCGTCGAGCGCGTCCTCCCACCGTCGCTCGTGCACCTCCGAGTCGTATCCGACGGCGTGCCAAAGGCGAGAGGAACTGAACGGCAGGAACGGTGCCATGACGATCGCGAGGGAGCGCGTGACCCTCAGCGCGATGTGGATCGCCGTGCCGCACGCCGCCCGATCCTTCTTGATCAGGTCCCACGGAGCCTTCTGGTCGATGTACTGGTTCCCGAGCCGGGCGAGCTGGATCGCGTCCTTCATCGCGTCCTTCAGGTGCACGTATTCGAGATTCTGGCCGACGTGCTTCCACTGCTGCTCGATCGCGCGGACCATCGCCTTGTCGACCGCGTCGAGGAAGCCGGCCGGAGGCACCTCGTGATTGAAGTTCTTGTCCGCGAATGTGAGGGCGCGGTGGACGAAGTTCCCGTAGACCGCGAGCAGCTCGCTGTTGTTCCGCTGCGCGAAGTCCGCCCATTCGAAGTCCGTGTCCTTCGTCTCGGGCATCGTCGCGATGCCGTAGTACCGGAGTTGGTCCGGGTCAAACCGTTCCAGGAGGTCCGGGAGCCAGACGCCTTTCCCCCTCCCCGCGCTCATCTTCTCGCCCGAGAAGTTCAGGTATTGCGTCGCGGGCACGTCGTACGGCAGGACGAGCCGCTCGTCGTACCCGAGGAGGATCGCCGACCAGAAGATCGTATGGAATACGATGTTGTCCTTGCCGATGAAGTAGTAATGACGGGCCTCGGGATCGTACCAGAAGTCTTTCCACCCATCCGGCGCCCCGCGGCGGCGGTACCACTCCCTCGTCGCGGTCAGATAGCCCATCACGGCCTCGAACCAAACGTAGATCCGTTTCGTCTCGTACCCGGGGACCGGGACCTCGATGCCCCAGTCGAGATCGCGGGTGATCGGCCGATCTTTCAATCCTTCCTGGAGCCACGACCGGGTGAAGGTGAGGACGTGGTGCCTCCAGTGCTCCTTGTCCTCGGAGGCCCACCTCGCCAGGCGTTCCTGGAACGCGGTGAGCCGAAAGAAGAAATGCTTCGTTTCCCGCGGGACCGGCGTCGTGCCGTGGATCTTGCACTTCGGGTCGATGAGCTGGAACGGATCCATCAGGTTCGTGCAGTTGTCGCATTGGTCCCCCCGGGCTTTCGGGAACCCGCAGATCGGGCAGGTGCCCTCGACGTAGCGATCCGGGAGGAAGTGGTTTCCCGTCGGGCAGAACGGCGAGGTCATCATCGCCTCGTAGACGTGGCCTCGGTCTCGGAGCCGGAGGAAGATCTCCTGCACCCACTTCTTGTGGTTCGCGGCCGCGGTGTTCCAATAGAGATCGTATCGCACGCCGAGCTGCTCGATGTTCTTCGCATCGAGCGCGTGATATCGCTCCGCGATGACGGCGGGCGACACCCCTTCCTGATCCGCGCGGACCATCGTGGGCGTGCCGTGCATGTCCGTCCCGCCCACCATGAGCACCTCGTCCCCTTTCATCCGGTGGAAGCGGGCGACGACGTCCGCCGGGATGAACGTGGAGACGGCGTGGCCCAGATGCCGGGGTCCCGACGCGTACGGCCAGGCGACGCAGACGAGGATCTTCGCCATTCGCGAGGGCCAAGCGGGGAGGCGCCCTTAAAGCATTCGCGGCGGTCTCTGTCCCGGCCTCCGTCATGGAGATATCGGAAACGAGACTCGAACCTGATTCTCAGTCCCCGCCAGTTTTGGCGAATGTGTGATGCTCGAAAACCGCGATGTACGACTGTCCGCTGGGAGGTCAAATGACGGTGGCGCAACGCACAAAGCACGTCGGCGTCGTCGGCCGACGGGACACGGAGATGGACAGGGTCATGGCCAAGCTCGGCCCCATGCCGCGGATTCTCTGCTGGAAGTGCCGCAAGCTGACGCCGTTCGAACTCGATCACTGTCAGCACTGCGGATCGGCGTTCGCCGGAGGGACGGGAGGCGCCTACGGCTCCGGTCGATCGGTCAACTCCCGGATCGGTCCCGTCACACGAGGATCGCCGAAGGCGCGAGGACGAAACCTGACACAAGTCTTCGAAGATCTCCAGCGCGTCCGCGAGATCGACGGACCCTCACGGGGACAACGGAAGGCTCGGCCCCGGGGCAAGGAGGCATACGTCGAGCTGTACCAGTGCCCTTCGTGCGGACGCATCGTGTCTGAGGAAGCGACGGATTGCGAGTGCGGTGTGCGATTCGGAGAATCGACCACGCTCTCGTTCGCTTGCCCCGAGTGTGGAGCGACGGTTCCCTCGGGTTCGGGCGGGTGTCCCGTGTGTGGCGTGACGTTCGGTCCTGCCGGAGACCTCGACCTACTCGTGTATTCGTGCCCCCGTTGCGGGTCGCGCGTAGCCTCCGACCAAGCCCGCTGCTCCTGCGGCGTGTGGTTCGCCGAGTGACGCAACAAGTCTCAGATTTGAGAACCGTCCAATAAGCGATTTATCACCCGACTGCGTGATTTGTTCCGTCGACGGATTCGCTCCCGTCGAGGGGAACCGAACCCATGATGAAGCCGAGACGCCCGCGCATCGCGACGAAGAAGACGTACTACCTCGTCCTCTGGTGGATGTCCCAGACGCCGTACGCAGCGATTTTCGAGAACGAGGTGGCGGCGGAGGCCGCGGCGAACGTCCGCAACGCCCTCATGGTCGCGATCTCGGGCCGAGACATCAAGGTCGATCAGGTCTTGGACTGGTACCGGCGAGACGACTCCGGGCGACCGATGCCCGCGGAGTGGCGCGATCTCGTCGGGCAGATCCACGTCCCGTGGCTCGCCAAGCCCAAGCTCGCCCTTTGATCTCCGCAGCATGCCGGAACCGCGCCGAGGAAGCACGGGCCTTCCCCTCCGGGTCGGTCTCCGAATGCCTTCCGCCCGTCACTCCACGGAGCCGAGGTCTTTCCTATCAATTCGGATAGGCGGGACCAAACGACTATAGCCTCAGAACGCGGGAGCCGGAGGAGGCTATGGCGCAGCCCCAATCGCTCGTCGCCGAGTGCCCGACGTGCAAGGCCGTCGTCCCGATGGACGCGACCGAGTGCCCGCAATGCGGCGAGCTCTTTGAGATGGAGACGGTCGCATCGGAGCCCGTCCGGGAGGAGACCTTCGACGTCGCCGAACCCGCGGCGGAGGAGGCCGACGAGGAGACCGGCGAATCGAAATCGGGGTTCCGCGAGAAGTTCTTGTTCTACACGGGGATTTTCCTAATCCTCCTCGGCGGTCCCGGGATTGCGCTCGGCTCCTGGCTTCACGACGTCCTCCGGATCGGCTTCGGTGAGTTCAACGCCTTCGATGCGTTCGGTTCATGGAACCGACTCGTGACCGCGATCGGCCTGATCGTCCTGATCGTCGGCATCGTGTTCCTCATCCTTTCGCTGCGGTTCTCTCGCCCCTCCGACGTCGAGAAGGACCTGAACGCGCTGCGCGGGCCGTGACGGTTCCTTCTTCCGGCGCGACCGCACCCCTATATCATTAAATACCGCACAACGTGATGCGAACGCACGGCGGGGGAGCCTCGCCGCATGGAGTATCGGATGTCGTATTCGGGCTCTGGCCTCCGACCTTCGAACCTTCCGGTGGAGGAGGGGAAGGTCTATGAGGCGAAGATCGAGGACATCGGTCGGGAAGGCGATGGACTGGCGCGAATCCAGAACTTCGTGGTCTTCGTCCCGGGGACGAAGATTGGGGATCAAGTCAAGATCCGCATCACGAAGGTCCATCGCCGGATGGCGTTCGGAGAAGTCATCCGCGAATGATGTCGCGTCAGGGCGGGGAGCGAAGAGAGGGGGCGTAGCGCAAGCCCGATAGGGGCGCCCGGGGAGCTTCGAAAACCGTATAATAAGCTCCTTATATTCGCCTCCCCCCATCGACTCGGGAGGACGGTCCGTGGCGGCTTCCCGCAGGCTGGTCCGTGCGTTCGCGGCGACGTCCGTATTCGCGCTCGTATTCGCAACGGCGATCGTGGTTCGGGCCGCGTCCGATGCGCGGTTGGTTCCGACCGACACGGATTCCGACGGAGACGGGGTCCCCGATGCGATCGAGCTGGCGACCCAGCGTCTCGTCTCCTCGCCGAGGGAATCGGGCAGCGAATTCCTCGTCACGAGCGTGCTCGCGAGCCCGGGCCTTCAAGACCAGTTCGGGGTCTCGTACAAGTCGGGCACGTTCGACGTGTGGTACGCGAGCACGGAGGGGGCGTCGAGCGAGTACCAGCTCGAACTTCGCAATCTCGTCGAATGGGCTGATTCGAACCGAAACGAGCGAATCGACACCGGCGAGGTCCTGCGCAACTTCACCCTGGGGGACGCGGCGTTCGGCGGCGTCCCCGTCGTTCGATTCAACCGCACCGACCCGGACGGGGGCCGGGTGTTCAACTTCATCGTCCGAAGCCTCGGAGACGAGGTGACGTTGAATCTGACGATTGCCCAGCGCTTCATGCGCATCGCCAGCAGCCGCGTCCTCACTCCGATGGAGATGAAGATGGGAATCGCGATCAATCACAACCTCGTGAACCCCGGCGCGAGCGTGGGGATCGAGATGCAGTTGGACACGGAAGGCGAATTCACGTACAGCGAGCGCAGCTGGGATGACGTCCACGCCTTCGCGCAGGGCGATGGCGCGGTGAATGTGACCGACGGACCATCCGACCACCCGGCGACCGTGTTCTTCTCGTGGTCCAAGAGGGCCATGGCGGATGGCGTCCCGGTGAATGCGACGGTCGTGACTTCCGAACCGGCGCCCGCCCAGTACGACATGTACCTCGCCTATCCGGAGCAGGTCCCCTCTGCGGTGCGCGCGGGAATCGAACACGATCCGACGCTCGGCGTCGAGAGCGCGGTGTACGAGCACATCCTGGGGACGCCTCCCGAGCTGCAAGCGGACCTCGTCCTGTATGCGGGGTCCTTCGCCGCGGTGGGCCTTCTCGTCGGGCTCACGATCGTCGCCGTGAATCGGCGCCGCAAGAAAGGCGAAGATTAGGGCCGGAAGCCTTAACATTCCGGTTCCTTACGCCTTCCCGGTGGTCCCATGGTGGCCATCGAGAATGTAGTCCTCGCCGCCGTGTCCGTCTTCGCGCTCGCACTGACGGTCATCTCGGTCTTCGCGTTCCGTCGGACGCGGGACGCGCACCTCCTCTTCTTGGCGGCGGCGTTCGGCGTGTTCTTCGTCAAGGGTATCGTCCTGACAATCGCCCTCTTCTCCGCCCCGCTCACCCTCGAGCAATACGGGCGGATCTTCGTGCTCTCCGGCGCGCTCGACCTCGTGATCCTCGGTTTGTTCTACGGGTTCACGTTGCGGCGGTGAGCGCCGTTTGGCCTCGATGGACGAGGAGATCCTGGCGGTCAAGACCCGGAGGGACCTGTACGAGTTCGTCCGGAAGAACCCGGGTTTCCACCTGCGCGAAGTGTCCCGCGCCCTCGACTTGTCGATCACGCTCGTCGATTACCACCTCCGGTTCCTGGAGAAGCACGAGCTCATCACCTCGGTGATGGACGGGGAGTACAAGCGGTTCTACCCGCGCTCCCAGCCCGGACAGCCGGATGCGCGGCCCGCCCTCACAGACGCCGAGAAGCAGGTCCTCGCGTTCCTCCGCCAGCGGGTCCCGTTCCGCGTGATCGCGTACTTGATGGAGCACGAGGCCGGCACGCACAAAGAGATCCTGGAGCAGGTGCCGGTGTCGCCGTCCACGCTGTCGCATCACCTCAAGAAGATGCAGGTGGCGGGCCTCATCGATCGTGCGGCTCCGGAGGAACGGGGATACCAAGTCACCAATCCCAAGGCCGTCGCGCGGCTCATGGCGACGTACGAACTCGCGACGCCGGATCAGATCGACACGTTCCTGCGGGTGTGGGGCGAGTTCCGGCTCTGATTGCGTTCGCACACCGGGTCGAGCTACAGGATCGTCCGAAGTTCCTCGGCCGCCCACTCAACGAATTCCCGGTCCGTGTCCGTGAACGCATTCTGCTGGTCGGAGTCGATGTCGATCTCGGCGATCGGGGCGTCGCCTTTCAGGATCGGGACGACGATCTCTGCGCGCGTGTTGATGAAACACTGCAGGTATCTCGGATCGGTCGTCACATCCTGGACGACGACCGTCTTCTTCTCCGACACCGCCGCTCCGCAGAGGCCCTCGCCCATCGGGATCCGGATGTGCAGGGTCGCGCTCGGCCCGGACCATGACGCGAGCACCAGCTCGGAACCGTCGACGACGTAGAATCCGACCCAGGTGTAGTGAGGGATCTTGCGGAGCTCACGGCAGACGAAGTCGGTGATCGCCTTCCGTTGGCTTCCCGAATGGATGATCTTCATGAGACGAGCCGCGACGTCGTCGTAGCTGACCTTCCCCTTCTCGCCCGCCATGACCTCGCCGAATTTCCCGACGCCCTTCATCCCAATACGCGTCGTCGAAGGAACGCGGCGTGCATAAGCCTTGCGGACCCCGGTTCGGTCCGTCGACGAGGCTCCGCGGACGCGCGACGGACGGCGTTTCCATCGCGCAACGCGTAGCTCCGAGCCACGTCCGAACATGTTTGGCCACAGCTTGAAATACCCGCGCGATGTGGCATTCATACAAGCATCCCTCCAAAACGGGCCGTTCCCTCGATTCTCCATGAAAACGGGGACGGCCCCGCCCTTTTTTTTCGGACGTCGATCGTCGTCCGAGTGCGCTTGCCGGGCCCGTTGCGCGGCCGTCAACTTGCGACGGTCGAAAAGCGTTTTATAGAATCCCGTCGTTTCGGGATTGCTTAGACAAGCATCCCTCCACAACGAGGCCGTTCAGGATTCCTGGACGGCCCTTTATTTTCTGTGTTCGGCAGGCGACGCAATGTTGTGCTAGGCCGTCGGTGGCAGTCGCAGCCCGGCCGTGCGTATCCGAACCCGCCCGCCTTCGACTTTCAAACGGCCTTCGGCGAAGAGGCGGACGGCGAGCGGCAGGAAGATGTGTTCCTGCTCGAGGATCCTCGCCGCCAACGTCTCCTCCGTGTCGTCATCCATAACGGGCACGGCCTTCTGGAGGATGATTGGGCCGCCGTCCACGGAAGTGTCGACGAAGTGGATCGTGCAGCCGGACACCTTCACGCCCGCAGCGAGCGCGTCGCGATGGGGGTGGGCACCCGGGAACGCGGGCAGGAGGGACGGGTGGATGTTCATGACGCGCATCGGGAACTCGCCGAGGAAATAGGGGGAAACGAGTCGCATGAAGCCCGCGAAGACGACCAGGTCGACGCGGTCCTCCCGGAGGAGCTTCACGACCGCGCGCTCGAACGCCCCCCGGTCCTTGCCGAAGGGACGGTGATCGACGACGACCGTGCGGATGCCCGCCTTCTTCGCACGCTCCAGGACGGGCGCGCCTGGCACATTGCAGATCAGGATCGCGAGGTCGGCGGACAGCTCCTTCCGGTCGCGCGCCTCGACGAGGCTCTGGAAATCCGTGCCCCGCCCCGATGCGAGGACGCCGACTCGGACGTTCGGCATCGAATCCCTCAGTGCTTGAACAGCCGGATTCCCGTGAAGACCATGGCGATCCCGTGTTCCTCCGCCGCGGCGATCACCTCGGCATCGCGGATCGAGCCGCCCGGCTGCGCGACGGTCGCGACGGCCCCCTTCGCGAGCTCGTCGAGGCCATCCCGGAAGGGGAAGTACGCGTCGCTCACGGCGACGCTCCCTCGGGCGGCGTCCCCCGCCTTGATCCGCGCGACCATGCACGCGTCCACGCGGCTCATCTGTCCCGCTCCGATGCCGACCGTGCGGTCGCCTTTCACGAGGACGATCGAGTTCGACTTGACGTACCGGCTCACCGTGATCCCGAACAAGATGTCCCGCATCTGGTCTGCGGTCGGAGAGGTCTTCGTGACCACCTTGAATGCCTCCGGCCTCGGCTCCGGGAAGTCCGTCGTCTGAAGGAGGACGCCTCCTAGGACTCGGACCATGTCGATGCCGTGCGCCCTTCGGAGCTCTCCGTGCGTCCGCAGGATCAGGAAGTCTCCCTTCTTCTTCTGCCGCAAGATTGCGAGCGCCTGCGGTTCGTACCCTGGCGCGATGACGGCGTCGAGGACGTCTCCGCGCATCGCCTTGGCGGTCGGGACGTCGACGGTCCGGTTCAGCCCCACGACACCTCCGTACGCGGAGATGGGATCGCACGCGTGCGCCGCCGCATACGCCCGCTCGAGGTCTGAGGAAACGGCGACACCGGCCGGGTTCGTGTGCTTGATCACGACGGCCGCCGGCCGATCGAATTCCGTGACGATCCGGAGCGCGGCGTCGAGGTCGATGAGGTTGTTGTAGGAGAGTTCCTTGCCCTGGAGCCTCTCTGCCGTCGCGGTCGCTGCGTACGGGAACGACTCCCGGTACAGCGCCGCCTTCTGGTACGGATTCTCACCGTACCGGAGGTCCGCGATCTTATCGTACGCCAGGCGGAGAGCCGGCGGGAGGACCTGGCCTTGCCGCTTCGCGAGGTAGTTGAAGATCGCGGCGTCGTATCGCGACGTGTACTCGAACGCCTCCAGGGCGAGCTCGTCGCGGAGCCGCGGGGGCACGGCCTTCTGTTCCTGGATTGCGCGGAGCACCTGCGGATACCGAGCGGGGTGCACGACGACGGCGACCCGAGCGGCGTTCTTCGCCGCCGCGCGGATCAGGGTCACGCCGCCGATGTCGATGTTCTCGATCGCCTCCGCCAGGTCGACGCGAGGCTTCGCGACGGTCGCCTCGAACGGATAGAGGTTCGCAACGACGAGGTCGATCGCCACGGCGCCGAGGTCCGCGAGATCCGGCTCGTCCCCGCGCGGTGCGAGGATGCCGGCGAAGATTCGAGGATGCAAGGTCTTCACACGGCCGCCGAGACCCTCGCGCAGCCCCGTGTACTCCGCGACCGTCACCGCGGCGATGCCGGCCTCCTTCAGGGCCTTGGTCGTGCCCTCCGTCGCGATGAACTCGAAACCGAGGTCCCGCAATCCGCGCGCGAACTCGATGAGACCCTCCTTTTCGGACACGCTGAGGAGGGCCCGGCGGGCGGAAACCATCCTGATTACCGAGTCACAATGGGGAGGGTCGGATTAAACCTTCGGAGGCCGTGGACCAGGCCGCTCGTTCAGACAAGGGCTGCGGCGGCTTCGGGTCGCGGAAAGAGACCTGCTTCCTTCACGAGTTGCGTCACGATGTCCTCCCATCCCACGGGCATGATGTGCACCCCGCTGACTCCGTCGATTCGCTTCAGCGCCTTGACGGTCCGCACGGCGATGCTTAGCCCTTCCGCTTTCGGATTGGGGGCCTTCTCCATGCGGTCCATGATCTGTCTCGGGATCACTGCCCCGAGCTTCTCGGCCATGAACCGCGCCATCTTGGGGGACTTGAGCGGGATTACGCCCGCGAGGATGTAGGCTTTCTCATGCAGCCACTCCTTGCGGACGAGTCGCATCCATTCCTCGAACCGGTCCACGTCGTAGACGCCCTGCGTCTGCACGAAGTCGGCTCCGGCGGTGACCTTCGCCCTAAGCTTCGCGAACGATTCCTCTTTGGAGCCGCGGAACGGATCGGCGGCGGCCCCGATGAAGACTTTCGGAGGGACTTGGACCGCATCGCCCCCTCGCAACGTGCCCGCGTCCCGCAGTACCCGGAACGTCGCGATCATTTCCTCCGTCGTGAGGTCGTAAACGGCCTTCGCGTCCTTTTCGTTCCCGGCGGTCGGAGGGTCGCCCCAGAGGCAGAGCACGTTGCGGATGCCGAGCGCGGACGCGCCGAGGAGGTCGCTCTGAATTCCGATGCGGTTGCGGTCCCTGAGGACCATCTGCATGATCGGCTCGATGCCGGATTGGAGGACGAGCGTCGCGGCGGCGAGGGAGGAGATCCGCACGAGGGCGCGCTGGCCATCCGTCACGTTGCATGCGTCGACGAGGCCGCGGTACATCGCGGCCTGGCGTTCGATGCTCGAAGGATCGGCGGACGCCGGCGGGTGGATCTCCGCGGTGACGGCGAAGCCTCCGGACGCGAGCACTTTCTCCAGGTGGCTGCCCGCGCGCATGACGCGCGACCCCGCGTCGACCGCCATCATCCGTGGGAAGTCGACAGAATTTATGTAGCCTTCGGTCCCGACGCGATCGAGCTCGATTCACCATCCGTAGCGGTCGCATAACTCGAGCATGCGGATCATGCGGTAGAACTCGCGCGCGTGCAAGATGAGCGCGGGCTTTCGCACGCCCGTCCCGAGCATCCGTTTCCAGGTGAGCGCACGCCAATCGATCCCCTCGAGCTCTGCGACGACGGAATTCATCAAACGGTTGTTCCACCGGCGCGCCCGGTCGATCATCCACCACAGGACCGGATCGAGGAACGGCGATGACCGGACGACGCGGTCGTACTCCAACATGGCGGCGGGATCCTCTTTCTCCAGGGACGCGATGGCGAACTCGCCCGCGAGGCGCCCGCTGAAGAGCCCCGGGTGGATTCCCGCGCCGTTCATCGGATTCGTGATCCCGGCCGCATCGCCGACGACCGCGAGTCCCGGCGCCGCGAGCGATGTGAGATCGTATCGATACGGAATCGTGCCGGCGATCGTCTGCGTCCTCCGATCGACATCGATTCCATGTTCGCGGCAGAACGCGACCGTCGCCGCATGCGCGTCGATCGGTCCGCCCGCGCCCACGTTGACGGCGTCGCCTTTCGGGAAGATCCAGGCGTAGCCTCCTTTGTACTGCTCGTCGAGGAACAGGAGAAAATAGTCGGGGTCCCTTGCGGCGACGTCCTCGTTTCGGAACCGGTACTCGTATGCGAGGATCTTCTCGAGGCTCCGGACCAAGCCCGCCTCCCGGGCGACGAGGCTGGCGGGGCCGTCGGCGCCGATGACCGCGCGAGCGTCGATCGTCTCGCCGTTCGCCTCGATCCGCCATCCGCCGTCGTGGGCCGCGAGTCGCGTGACCCTCGTCGCGGTCCGCAACTCGGCTCCGTCGTCCACCGCGCCGTTGACGATCCAGCGGTCGAAGACGGCGCGGTCGATCGCATACCCGGGGAGGCGAGTGATGTAGAACCATTTCCCGTTTGGCGCGACGCACTTCGCCCCCGCCACGCGTTGCGCGATCCACTCCTCGTGCGGAGCGAGGCCGTTCGACAGCAGGCCGAACTCGCTCACGCCTTCGGCGCATTGCACCGGCTCGCCGACGACCTTGCGCTTCTCGAGGATGGCCGTCTCGTAGCCGGCCGCGGCGAGCTGGCGCGCCGCCATTCCGCCGGCGGGTCCCGCACCCACGACGACCGCGTCGATCACGCGGTGCCCAAGAGACCGTCCACGCTACTTTTGTCTTCCGACACCGCGCCGATGGGCAGTCGGTCGATCAGGTCCCGCCCGTGGGGTGTCGGCCGGAACACGAACGGAGGGACGCCCCGTCGCACCGCGGCTCCCCGCTGTTTCGTGACGAGCTGGATCGCGATCAGGACGCGGAGGCCGTTCCCCGTCGTGTAATCGGAGAGGCCGAGTTCCTCCGCAATCTCGTTGGAACTCGCATCCGGGTGGTCCCGGAGGAACCGGAGGATCGTGATCGTCTGGCGGTCCAGGGCTTCGGCCGTCTGCTTGTTCTCGGGCCGCGGCTCCAACTCGAGCCGCTCGTACACCCGCTTGCCCTGCTCCGACGGGCTCACGACCACATTCAGGAGGGCGGTCTTCTCGATCTCGAGGAGATGCTTCGCAACCGCGGCCGGAGCGATCCCCATCTGGGCGGCCAACTCCGGGATCTTCGAGTCGCGATTGCGGTAGACCTTGTTCTCCACGACGATGGAGAGGACCTCGCGCTGACGTTCCGTCAGGAGTCGAGACCAGTCGTTGGAGTGCATCCGCGGTCCCGATGGCAGCGACCGGTCTTAAGTGTTTTCGTCCGCGAGAATGTCGGGGTCGTTGTCTGACGCTTCCGGAGGTACGATTCTGTGGCGCCACGGGCAACGGTCGGCACCGCGGTGCGGCGACGCTGAAAGACTTTAACCGGCAGACGGATTCCGACGGGCGGTGTCGACGTGGTGGCCGAGATCATCGATGGGAAGAAGATCGCCGGTGAAATCCGTACAGGCCTCAAGCCGCGCCTCGCGAAGCTGGCCGACGCCGGGAATGTGCCCGGTCTCGCGGCGGTCCTCGTCGGCGAGAACGCCGCGTCGCAACTCTACGTCAAGATGAAGAGCAAGGCCTCCGAAGAGATGGGGATGGGTCACTGGACCATCCAATTGCCCGAGGACGTCTTGGAAGCGCGTCTCCTGCAGGAGATCGGCCGCCTCAACTCCGACCCGAAGGTCCATGGGATCCTCGTCCAGCAACCGCTCCCGTCGCAGATTCGCGTCGAGGCCGCCGTCGCGGCGGTCAGTCCGCTGAAAGACGTGGACTGCTTCCATCCCGTGAACGTCGGACTCGTGTTGATCGGACGTCCGCGGTTCGCGCCCGCCACACCGTCCGGCGTCGTCGAACTGTTGATGCGGAGCGGGAACGATCCCAGCGGCAAGGACGTCGTCATCCTGGGCCGGAGCAACATCGTCGGGAAGCCGCTCGCCGCGCTCTTGATGCAGAAGGCGCCCGGCGCCAACGCGACCGTGACGATCGCCCATACCGCGACGAAGGAGATCGCGGCGCACACACGGCGCGCCGACATCTTGGCGGCGGCGATGGGTTCTCCCCGGTTCGTCAAGGCGGACATGGTCCGCGACGGGGCTGTCGTGATCGACGTGGGCATCAACCGCGTTCCCGATCCGACGGCGAAGGGCGGTTACCGCACGGTCGGCGATGTCGACTTCGAGGCAGTGAAGCAGAAAGCGAAAGCCATTTCTCCGGTCCCCGGAGGCGTCGGTCCGATGACGATCGCGATGCTCCTCTCGAACACGGTCTCCGCGGCCGAGCTCGTCTCGAAAGCCGCCAGCCCCGCCGCACCATGATGACCAGCCCTCGAGACCACCAGCGCGCGCCCCCTCGGAGTGTGAATCGGCGATTATCCTTGGGGGAGCGTTGTGACATTTGGAGACTCGGAGGGGAACTTCCTCAAGCTCATGCAAACGCGGAAGTGATTCGGGATTCAGCGGCGTGCGCGAAACTAGAAATCCCGGCCTCCGCCTTCTCCGCATTGCAACCATGAAGGTCTTGGTGGTGGGCGGCGGAGGTCGCGAGCACGCCATCGTCGAAGCGCTCCACCGAAGCCAAGCGGAGATCTACGCGGCGATGGCGAATCAGAATCCGGGCATCCGTCGTCGCTCGAAGGAAATCCTCCTCGGCGATGTGACCGACATCGAGCGCATCGTCTCCTGGGCGAAAGGCCACGGGATCGAACTCGCGGTGGTCGGACCGGAGGCGCCGCTCGAGAGGGGCATCACGGATGCCCTTGAGGCCGCCGCGATTTCGACGGTCGGCCCGTCGCGGGAAGCGGCTCGGCTTGAGACGAACAAGGAATTCACGCGGACGCTGATGCGAGAGCACCGTATCCGAGGCGCCCCGCAGTTCTGGGCCTTCGACGACCTCGCGCGCTTCGAGGAGTTTGTGAACGACTCCGATTTCGAGTTCGTGATCAAGCCGCTCGGGCTCACGGGCGGCAAGGGCGTGCGGGTCTGGGGCGAACATTTCTCCACGAAGCCCGAGGCCCTCGCGTACGGTCGGGAGATCCTCGAGAAGAACATCGGTGGGACGGCACGGTTCCTCGTGGAGGAGAAACTCCTCGGCGAAGAGTTCTCCCTCCAAGCGTTCTGCGACGGCCGCTCGCTGGTCCCGATGCCGATTGCTCAGGATCACAAGCGCGCGTACGAAGGGGACAAGGGCCCCAACACGGGCGGGATGGGCTCGTACAGCGATGTGGACCACCTGCTTCCGTTCGTCACGCGGGACGAGTACGAGCACGCGCTGGAGACGATGACGAAGACCGTCGATGCGATGTTCGCCCGCGACACGCCGTTCAAAGGGATCTTGTACGGCGGCTTCATGGCCACGCGGGACGGGCCCAAGCTCCTCGAGTACAACGTGCGTTTCGCCGATCCCGAATCGATGAACGTCCTCCCGATCCTCGAGGGCGACTTCCTCGATGTCTGCGTGCGCCTCACCGGCGGCAACCTTCCGTCGAACGTGAAGTTCTCCCGCAAGGCGACCGTGTGCAAGTACGTCGTGCCGATGGGCTACGGCTCCCATCCGAAGGCCGGCGAGCAGCTCAAGGTCGACGAGGAGAGCATCCGCCGCACCGGGTCGAGGCTCTACTACGCCAGCGTCGACCAGCGGGGCGGTCACCTGTACACGACGACGTCCCGGGCGCTCGCGGTCGTCGGCATCGCGTCGGACCTCGGCGCGGCCGAATCGATTTCCGAGGAAGCGCTCGCGTTCGTCGCCGGGAACTTCTATGCGCGCCGGGATATCGGGAAGCCCGAAATCGTGAGACGGAAGGTCGAGCGGATGCAGAAGATCCGCGGATGACTCGGAGCGCTCGTCCCCGGGCCAACGCTCATATAACGGGATGGGCCATGCGCGCGGCGTGAAGAACCTCGACGACGTGATCTCGCATATCGAGTCCCGTCTCGACGAGAAAGACGAGGTCCGTGAACTCACGATCAAGTCATCCCGAACGATCGCGCGACTCAGCGGTAGCGTCATCCAAGGGATGCATCGCGGCCACGATGTCGCGGCGGCCCTCCAGGAGACGCGAGAGGAGGTCCTCAAGCTCAAGAGCCTCCTGCAAGACCATCCGGACCTCTACCACACGGGCATCGTCGAGAACGCGATGCAGGAGGCGTGCGAGGCGTTCCTCGTCCACTCGATCCTGGACGCGGAGCCGTTACCGAGTCCCAAGGAGCTCGGCGTGACGGACACCGCGTACCTCCTCGGCCTCGGCGACGTCGTAGGCGAGCTGCGGCGGTTCGCTCTCGAGCACTTGCGGCGCGGCGACGTCAAGCTCGCGTCCTCGTTCCTCGAGATGATGGAGCGGATCCTCGACGCTCTGATGCGGTTCGACTACCCGACCGCGCTCGTCGCCCTGAAGCGGAAACAGGACGTCGCGCGCAGCCTGATCGAGAAGACCCGCGGCGAAGTCGCGGTCGCCGCACGGAGCCAGGATCTCGCGGAGAAACTCGACGCGGTCCGCGAGAAGCTCTGACCCGTTTGTTATCAGGGTCGATTTCGGAGTCGGAATTCACTTAAAAGGCCGCGGGCATCGAATCGCGCATTCCACCTAGCGAGGCTTCGCCTCCTCCGGAGGAGAGCCTCGAGGGGGAGACCACCATGGCCGACGTACAGAAAGTGGCGAGCGGGATCCCGGGACTCGACGATTTGATCGAAGGCGGATTCTGGCCCAAGTCGACGGTCGTCATCTTGGGGTCGAGCGGGACGGGCAAGTCCACGTTCGCGATCCAGTTCCTGATGGAAGGTATCGAGCAGGGCGAGCAGGCCCTGTACGTGACCCTCGAAGAGCCGCCGGAGCAGATCATGCGCGAGGCGGACCTGATGGGCTTCGACATGCGCAAGTACTACGAGAAATCGCTCTTCTTCATCCACCTCAAAGGCCGCAATTTCAAGAAGATGATCGAGGAGCAGCTGCCGCAGCTCGTGAAGGCCCGCGCGGACTACAACATTGCCACGCGCGTCGTGATCGACCCGATGACGCCGGTCATCTGGGCGACGGCGGAGAAGCTCGAGCAGCGCGAGCTGATTGGAAAGCTCTTCTACACGCTCAAAGAGCTCGGCGTCGTGCTGTGCACCGTCGAGGAGCACGCGAAGCCCGGCGAGACGATCGGGGAGGATGTCCTCCTGCCAATCTACCTGTCCGACGGCGCGATCCACCTCGAGTACTACCCGGTGGGCGGCGCGTTCAACCGCACGCTCAAGCTCCTGAAGATGCGGGGCTCCCACCACGGCGAAGGCGTCTATCCGTATCTCTTCGCCCGCGGGGTCGGCATCGTCGTCCGCGCCAGCCCGAGTCCGATTCCCGAGGAACAGACGCGGAGCCACGCGAAGACCTTCGACGAGGCGATCAAGACCGCGGAGGCGATGAAGGCGCCCGCGCGCGTCGTCGAACGCATCAAGAAGATGCAACGGAGCTGGGATTACGACTACTCCCCCGAGGAAGCCCTCCAGATCCTGTTCAACTCGTACGGGCTCAAGCGGGGCGGCTAGATGCCCTACGCCGGCACGGTCGACAAGACGATGGGGGCCGAGACGGTCGGCCACCTGAAGCATCTCCTGGAGACCGAACTCAAGCGGGCGCGCGAGGAGAACGACCTCAACATCGCGATGTTCCTCGGCGTCGACGGCAGGATCTTCTCGTCCTCGATCCCGAACCGGCTCGATCCGCGACAGTACCGGCTCCTGAATCTGCTGAAGGGGAACCTCGCCCACATCTGCAACCAGCTCGGCGGCCAGAACATGATGATGTCCGTCCAGCAGTTCGAGGCGGGGACGATCATCATCTCGGGCGTAGGCGACCGGGCGTTCCTCGTCTTCTTGACGACGAAGCCCGTGGAGATCACGAAGATGCAGGGCGTCCTCGCGAACATCGTGAAGACATCAATCGTGGTGCGGCATCTTTTCGAGTCGAAGCCGATCACGCCCGAGGTCCTCGCCACGTACGACGAGGCGGTCGCGGGCGAGCTGAAGCGGCTCACCCGCATCCTGTTCGTCGAGAAATTCGGCGAGACGAAGGAGTTCAAGAAGAACAAGGAGATCGCGCAGTTCCTCCAGTCCCGGCTCGGGGCCCTCGTGGGCCCCGGTCCGCTCCAGGAAATCGTCCCGATGGCGTACAACGAGGTCGGCACGACCGCGTCGTACATGACTGCCGGGCACTGGGACCGCTTCGTGACGATTCTGGTCGAGAAGCTGCGGGACTTGCGCGGCGACACCGTCGCGGTGAAGGCGGAGAAGGAATGGCGCGCCTACCTGAAACAGGTCCTCAGCTCGTTCGTGTGATCCCATGATCGGAGATCCCGCATGATCGACGTCGCCCTCGCCTCCCTCATCGAGGACATGATCGAGAAGGCGGGCGCCGATGGGGTGGTCGAGTTCTGGCAGCGGGTCGGGGACAACCTCGCGAGCCGGATGGGCAAGGAGGCGTACCTCGGGTGGACGTCGTTCAACGTCGCGGTGCGCGAGGGCCGCACGGCCTTCAGCATCGAGGGCGAGGTCACGCCGCTCACGGACATGGCCGTCACGGACGTCGACGGGGACGTCGTCGGCTATCTGTACGCGATGCGGCAGTGCTGCTACGTCCCAACGATTTTCCGCACGCGCTTCGCGGTCGGCCGGATGAGCCCCGCGGACCGCGCGGTGACGAGCGAGTACAACGAGAACGTCCACAACATCGCGGTGTGCAACTTCTGCGTCTTCCACGAGCGGTTCCGGGAGGAGATTGCGAAGAACGTGACCGTCTCGGGGAACTCCCTCGCATGCTACCTCCTCGCCACCCGCGGTTGGAGCGGAGAGGCGAAGATCTCCCCGAAGAACGTCGCGCAGGTCAACATCAACGAGGACCACGTCCGGGCCTTGCTCCGGAACTACGAGTGCGTCTACGCCCTCGTGATGCGCGGCGCGCGGATCAAGGGAGACCGGTAGCATGGCGGAATCCCGGATCCCGGAGAGCAACCCGTTCGTCGAGATCGCGACGCACCTGTTCCTGGAGGACATCGCCGCGAAGGTCGGCGTGAGCGGGCTGAACAACTACCTCGTCTCGCTCGCGAGGAACCTCGCGAACTCGATGCCGAAGGAGGAATACGGAACGTGGCCCGAGTTCCTGTCCGCCCTGACGACGGGCCAGTCGATCCTCTCGACCTTCGAGGAGGTCCGGCCCGTCACGGAGCACTGCATGTCGACCTTGCGCTCGCCGTTCGAACGCGGTTGGCACGAGTACGCGAAGCGGGTCGGCGCCTTCGCTCCGGTCCACCGGGAAGTCGCCCAGTACTACAATCACAAGGTCCGGCCGACGGCCGTCACGTCGGTCCACGTCGTGCTTCACACCTTCCGGGAAGCGGCCGCGGCTCGCGTCCGCGTCGGCGATCGCGTCGTCCGGTACGAGCCGGTCGCGACCACATGGGTCGACGGCGAGGTGCAGCTTCCGGAGGATGCAAAGCTCGAACCGCTCCTGAAGCGGGCGGGCATCTCGCGCACGAAGCTCGGGATGTTGCTCCGTAACCATTCGGACGTCTGGCTCATCGAGTCCGCGTGATCAGGCGCGCTCCCGCCGGCGCACCGCGACCGTCGCGATGAGGACGGGCAGGAACACCGCGATCCCGATGGCGACCGTCCACCCGGTGCCGAGGCCCGGCGTCGTCCGATAGAACAGATCCGAAGCGAAGGCCTCGCCGCGGGACGAGTCGATGATGCCGTTCCCGTCGAGGTCGGCCTCAATCCGCACGCGGTGGGTGCCGGGCTGCATCCCGATCGGGAGGTAGTTGAACGACGCGGTCGCCTGCGCGTGCGAGTCGATCCTCGCGATCTTCTGAGAGCCTACGAGCCCGTCGTCCACGTAGAACCGCACCGTGACGTTGACGGCCGCCGTCGTCCCGTCGTTGCGAAACGTCGCGGACAGGAGGATGGGCGTGATGACGACGATCGACTTCTCGACGCTCGCGTTCTCGGACGTCGTCCCGACTTGGGCGCTCACACTCACGACCAGGGTGACGTCGGTATCCCGCGGCGGTGCGGTGATGTTCAGCTGGAATGCGGTCGCGTTGTGCGTCTCGCTCGTCGGGTTCGAAGCGGGCGGGAGCGCACCCGCCGCGTCCGGGCCCTCGACATGCCACCGCACCGTGTATGTCACCGCGCCCGTCGGCCCGCCGGACAGCGTGAGGTTGTACGCGGCGGTCTGGCCCGGCGCGAGGGACGCAGGGCCCGTGAGGGCGAGGACGAGCGGCACCTGACCGGCCGCGGGCGGGGTCGCCATCGCGAGGGCCACCAGGAGGACCGCCGCCCCGAGGAGCACCGTGCGCGGCGACACCTCACCGCCTCCGGCGGGTCAGGAAGAGCCCCGCTCCGACCGCCGCCACGGCGGCGACGACGGCCGCGAGGAGCTGCAGGTTGAGCGGCGCTTCGCGGGCGATGTTCGGCCCGCCAACCGTGATGGGGCCGGTGGCGAGGACCGGCATCTGGAGCGTGAAGAAACCCGTCGAGGAGACCGCCATCGAGTCTTGCGCGGACGCTCGGACGATCACGGTCGCGCCGCTCGCGCCGCCGGACGATTGCGACTGGAGGCGCACCTTCGTCGTCGAGTTCGCCGGGACCGAGACGCCCGAAAGGCGGATGTCGGTCGCCGCCCCGCCCGTGGTGCCGAGCCGGGCGATCCAGCCGTTCGCCGCGAGGTCATCGGGGTTCGTGATCTCCACGTTGACCGTCTCGGCGGCGTTTCCGGAGTTCGTGATCGTGAGCGTATAGTTCAGGAAGCGGCCGTCGAACACGCCCGAGGTGGGGTCGAGGGACAGGGAGAGGCCCCGGGTTCGGACGATGTCGACTTGGAGGTCGACGCTGCCCTGGGTCGTGCCGTCCGTCGTCGACGTTGCGACGAGGGTGATCGTGCCGTGGTCCACGAGGGCGTCCGCGGGGCTCGTGAGCGTGACGACCACCGCCGCGCTCGTGCCGGAGGTCCCGAAGTTCAGCGAGACCGTGGACGGGACGAAGGAGACCTCCCAGTCGGCCGGACGGCCCGAGAGCGACCAGGTGTCGGCGACGTTGCCCGTGTTGCGCACGACGATCGTGTAGGTGACCGACGAGCCGGCGGAGATCGTCTGCCGCTGGGACCCGTCCCACGACAGGACCACGGAGCGCGAGACGACCTTCTCGAGGGCGAGGTTCGCGACCGTGTCCGACTGCAGCGCGACCGAGGTCGCCGTCTGGTACGTCACGGAGATCCCGTTCTCCGTGCCCGTCTTCGTCGCCGAGACGGCGTAGACGCCCGCCGGCAGGACGGTCGAGTACGACCCGCTCCCGTCCGACGTCAGGTCGAGGACGGCGGCGGACTGGATCGCGATCGAGGCGGACGTCCGCGCGCCCTGCGCGTTCGTCGTGACGCCGGAGAGGATGAACCCGCTCGTCAGGGGAATGTTCCGGGTGTCCTGGGCCGCGTGCGGAACGGTGATCCGGAGCAACGAGACGGCGCTTCCGAGGGAGCGCGCTGCGTACACGTCGTACGTGCCCGGCGCGAGGCCCACCGAGTACGAGCCGTTCGACGCGGACGACGTTGTCGCGGCGACCGCGCCGCCTCCCCGAGCGGTGAACGTCACGGTCGTGTCGACGCCGAACCCGCCGAAGCTCACGATTCCGGAGACCGTCGTGTTGTCAAGGTCTCTCGAGACGGACAGGTTGAACGCGATATCGGCCGCCCCCGGTGCCACCGTGAGGCCGCCCGTGAAGGCGTACGTGTAGAAGCGCGGCGCGCCCGACTCCGTCGCCGTGTTGGTCCCCGTCAACGTGACGGTGTAGTTGCCCGGGACGAGGTACGCGGCGAATGCGCCGGCCGAATCCGTCGAGACGTTCACCCGGCCGCCTTCCGCGCGCGCGAACGAGACGGGCATGGGCCCGACGACGCCCGCGCCGTTGAACAGCGCGTGTCCGGCCACGCGAGTCGCCTTCACGAGCGCGTACGTGAGGTTCGCCGCAGGCACCGTGGCGGTCGAGATGAACGAGTACCGGTCCGGGACGATCTGTTTGCTCCCGGAGACGGCGTAGGATCCGGGCACGAGGTAGACCTCGAACCCGGCCGTCGTCGCTTCCGCGGTGCGGTGCTCCGGGCCGTCGAAGGACAGCGATGCGGACTGCGGGACCCCGGACAAGGTGACGCTCCCCGTCACTCGGGTGCGGGTGACGATCGCGATGTCGTAGCCGAGGGACGCCTGGGCGACGGACACCTCGATGCCGTCCGATCCCGCGTTCTGGTAACGCCAGTCCCGAGTCGTCGAGACGTTCTCGTCGACGAGGAGATCGTACGTCCCCGGGACGAGGCGGAAGCCGTAGCCGCCGTTCGAGTCCGTGAGGGTCGTCTGCGTGACCGCGCCTTCGCCGATCGCGACCGCGCGGACCGTGACGGGTCGGTTCAGGAGCGGGGCGCCGTTCAGGACCACGCTCCCTTGGACGGCGACCGGAGTCGGGACGAGGGCGATCGGCAAGAGCGTTCGGAGGCTCGCCGGCGACGACGCCGGGATCGCGCGGGTCTCGAACCCTGCGGCGGACACGGAGCCTGCGTAGGTGTGGTTCCCGAAGAGGGGGACGGAGAACCCGCCCGTCGCGTTCGTCGTCAGCGAGACGTGCGCCCCCGTGTCGTCCGTCAGGGCGATGCGCGCGCCGGCGATCGCTTCGCCCGGATTGAGCGCCCCGTTTCCGTCGATGTCGCGGTACACGGAACCCCCGACCGCCTCCGAGGCGTTGACCAGCCGGATGTCGACCGTCTGGCTCGTAAGCAGGGCGATGGACCCGAACGAGGCCGCGACGGCGTTGAACGCCTGGAGGTCGTACGTGCCTACGGGCAGGAGCGCGAGGTAGCCACCGGTCCCGCTCGTGGTGAGCCACCGCTGGCCTGCGCCGTTCGCGAAGGCCACGGCGGCTTGCGGATTCCGGACCGCCGGATTCGGATCGAAGACGGTGCCCGTGACCCGGACGCCTTGGACGAACATGATGTCGAGGGAGCTCGTGGCACCTGCGGCAACGAGGACTCGCCCCAACGTCGCGTAGAGCGTCGTGCCGTCGTACGAGCGTCCGCTGACGAACCACTCTCCCGCCGGAAGGCGGATCGCGTATCGGGCGGACGCGTCCGACGTGACCGTGCGGACCATCGACGGATCCATCGCGGACTGGAATTCGAGGCTGGCGAACGGCCGGGCCGTCCCGAAGACGGTCGTCGTGCCCGCCACGGTGCCCGATGGCCGGAGCGTCAGGTTGAGCCAGACGTCGACGTTCGCCGCGCGCACGAGGGTGGGATTCGATGCGAGATTGCCGGACGCTGCCGTGAGGGTGTAGTTCCCCGCCATCAAGGGTCGCAGCGCGTACGATCCGTCGCTGCCCGCCGTGAAGCGCAACGTCGTCCCGTTCGTCTCATCGACCGCGTCGATCGTCGCGCCCGCGACCGATCCGCCGAGGCTTGAGGTCGCGAGGCCCTTTATGCCCGCATAAGGAACCGCGACGTTCGCCGTCACGTCCGCCGTCCCGATCGTGCCGTCGGCGGCACGGACCGTCCGTCCGTTCGCCTGCACGGTGAGGGCGTACGTCCCGGGCGGCAAGGTCGAGACCGTGAAGGAGCCGTCCGGCCGGCTCGTGACGGTCCGCTGATACGGGAACTCCTTGTCCGTGAACGTGAGGACGGCGCCCGGGAGGACCACGTCGCCCCCTTGGAAGGCGCTGTTCCGGTCCAGGTCGAAGTAGAGCGTGCCGCTCTCCGAGTGCGCGGGGACGTGCAGGTCCCGGGTCATGATCCAGTCCGGGACGCCGTCGCCGTCGGAGTCGGCGGGCACGCGCATCGCCTGGTCCTCGGACACCGCGAGGGTGGCCGTCGCGAGGGTGCGAGTCCCGACCATGTTCGTCGACGGTCTCCCGACGGACGCCGTGATCGTGATGTTGCCGAAGGGCACGAGGACGCTGTAGTGCCCGCTCGCATCCGTCGCGGTCCGGTAGTGCGGCGTGCCGAGTTCGTCCGTCACGGTAATGTTCACGCCCGCGAGGGGCACGGAGTCCGCCGACACGGTCCCGTTGACCCAAGCGCCGTCGTAGTACCGCAAGAAGACGACGCCGCTCGCGATGCTGCTGATTGTGCTAAGGTCGGCGGTCCCCTTGATCTTCCCCGCCTGGATGTCCGCCTGCTTCTTCTGCGCGTCGAGGTAGTTCATCGCCTGCCACGCGTCCGTGTGGTTCGACACGTCCAGGTACGGGTTGTAGTACGACGTACGATAGACGACCCGCCAGTGGGTCAGGTTCCACGCGGGCACCGGTGGGAACGACTGCATCCCCGGATCGAGTCCCGGGATGGCGGGGTTGTTCGGGAAGCCGAGCTCCGTCGGAGAGTACCCGACGTACGCGCGGTAGAACATCGAATTGTAGAAGGCCGGCTGGTACGCGATCCGCGAGGACCGAACCTGGTCCCCGGGCTGCAGGAACTGGATCTGGATGTTCGTCGCCCGGGTCGTGTTCACGAAGATCTGGAAGAAGTCGGGCGCGAGGACGCGGCCGTCCGCCAGCTGGATGACCCGGTGATCCGAGAGCTTCACGGGCGCGTAGAAGATGCCCGTGTTCTGCGCGTTGATCGGGAACAAGCGCGAGTCGACCGCGAAGTAGCCGATGTCCGTGCCCGTCGCGTCCCGGAGGGCGTGGTACAGGTCGACCATCCGCTCCTCGCCGAAGCGGGCGGTGAGGAGGTGCGACAGCAGGATGTATTGCGCGTTGAGCGGATGCATGTTCGAGTCCCAGACGCCGTACGTCACCGGGTCCGCGAGTACGACGGCCACGTAGACGTTCGGATGGCCGAGGACCGCGGCGAAGGTGTCCGCCGAGATGCCGTACGCCGTCAGGATGTCCCGGACCTCCGGTCCGATCGTGAGGCTGTGCGCCCGGAAGTCGCCCTCGATGAGGCGGACCGCGAGCAGCGCGATGCCTTGCGTCTCGTTCTGCGCGGTGATGAACTGGCCGGCGAGCGCGTAGCCGTTCTGGAAGTTGTCCGCGACGGTCGGATGGGCGCCCCGGTCGACCGCCTCGAAGCCGTAGTCCCACCACGAGAGGTACGCGGGCCGTAGCTCCGGCGGTTCGTCCGCGTCCTGCGTGCGGAACCACGTCCAGGCGGCGGGATAGTAGTCGGTCGGCTTCGGCAGTGCGTACCCGAACGCCCCGAAGTAGAATGGGCTGTTGCTGCTCGGGTTGTAGCTCGGGGCGCGGAGGAACGACGGCAGGGTCGAGGCGACCTGTCGGTCGTACTGCGCCTTCAGCTCGAACGGAATCGCCGCGTCGAGCCCGAACCAGACGTTCGGCACGAGGACGAGAAAGACCACGCCGAGGGCGGCGAGGACGTGCCGCACCTTCAGGGACTTCCGAACGGCGTTGCGCCAGTTGCCCTCCGCGAGCGAGCGGTACGTGCGCCGCATGCCCGCGAAGTCCGCCCGGACGAGGACCAGGTCGATCGCATACCCGGCGGCGATCGCGAACGCGGGGGAAGCGTTGAAGATGAACCGCGCCGCGGTGATCGCCATGAAGACGGCGACGAACGTCCAGATCACTGCGATCCGGTACGCGGGCTCGCGCCGCCGCGGGATCTGCCACAGCATGTACGCGATCGCGAGGAGGCTCATGCCGAACGTGAAGAGGCCGAAGCTCAGGATCAGCTGGGACATCCCGGGCGCCTGGTCCTCTGCGATTGTCGTGACGAGCTTGGATTGGATGAAGTAGCCCGCGCCGGTGACGAAGGCGCTCGCGAGGGTCGGGTTCACGGCGACGCCGACCGCCAGGCCGACGGCGCCGGCGATGAGCGTGCTCGGGATCACGAGGGTCCACGGGTAGTCGCGCGTGACGGTGAAGGCGAAGCCGACGACGATCGACGCGAGGAAGAGGTACGCCGGGACGTCGAACCAGACGCGTATGTTGTTCCGCACGTAGTACCACTGGAACGCGAGGAGGATCGGCGTCGCGAGGGCGATCGTGAACAGGATCCACGCGCCCATCGGGTCTTCGTTGCGGAAGCGATCGACGAACATCTCCGCGGCGAACCAGACGAGCAGGATCACGCTGACATACGCCCAGCCTTGCCATGCCAGCGCGATCACGGTGACGCAGAGGCCCGCCAGCAAGGCGTAGAGGACGCTCGTCCGGTTCTCTCGGAAGAACCCGCCGAACCCGGCGGAAATCGACTCCCGCTGGAACCAGTTCTCGACCCAGCGCCGGCCCTTCATCGTCTTGAGAGCGCGGAGGAAGAAGTAGAACGTCGATACGACGAAGAAGAGGGTGAACGCGTCATGGTCCGCGTCCGTCGAGTTGCTCCTCTGAAGATTGCCGACGCTGATCGCGATCAGGAGCGCGCCGATCAACCCGGCCTTCCGGCCGAACGCCTCCTTGCCCATGGCATACGTCGGGAACACGATGAGCGCCCCGAACAAGCCCGACGAGAGGAGGAACACGAAGTAGACGGCGTCCCAGGCATTGTTGAAGAGCGGGGCAAGGACTCGGCCGACGAGTAGGGAGAACCACGGGAAGAGGGGGGGCCTCGGATTCGGGAAGCTCACCGGGTAGTTCAGCATCCGGTCGGTCCCGAGGTCCTTGCCGGTCTGGAAGGAATAACATAAGGCGCGGTCCCAGTAGTACGAGTCGGACCCGCCGGAGTATGTCGGAACGTAGTTCGCGTCACACTGCGAGGGCGCCGCGGTCGCCAACGAGAGGCCGTAGACGAAATACACACGGACGAAGAGGGCCACGCCGAAGATCAGCACGAGGATGAGGCCCGTCCGCCAATGGGCATGGAGCCAGCCTTTCTCTTCCTGCAAGACGCGGCAAACCTCCGGGAGATTGCGCCCATGAGGGAGCCCCTATATATCCGTTCTCGGGAATCCGCGGAGGGCGCGAAGGCCTCCACAAGCGAGGGCATCGCAAGAGGCTTTTGGCGCAGCGCTCGAACGGCGCAGACCGCGATGGGCTTAAGCCCGGGCCCGCACTTCCCGCGCGCGATGAAGCGGGACCTCATGGAGATCCTCTGCTGCCCGGTCTGCAAGGGCGACCTCGAGCTGACCGTGAAGGCCGAGAAGGACGAGATCCTCGAAGGGTCCTTGTTCTGCAAGAACTGCAACCATCGCTACGAGATCACGGACGGAATTCCGGATCTCTTGCCGCCGGACTTCAAGTGACGTCTGCTTTCCCGGTCGATTCGTCCGTCAGCGGTACACGATCAGGATCGGTTCGGTCACGACGATTTTCGAGGCGTCCGAACAGTAGCCCGTGGTCCAGTACACCGTATGGGGACCTGTGGTGACGGGCACGTCGATGCTCCCATTGAACCGGGTCCACGAATGTTCGAGGGGGCAGAACATAACGGGAGGCGGCCAAGGCTTCTCCACGGTCCCGTTCAACACCACGAGGCCGGGCCATCCGTACCCGTCGAACGCGGTCCAAGCTCCAACCACGTGTGCGCCCGCCCCGGAGACCGTAAAGTGGCGAGCCCACGTCTGGGCCTCGCTCTCCGAGAAAACCCTTCCGGCGGGGACGACGAGCACGGTGGGGACCGAGAGGACGTAGGCTGCGGCTCCGGCGACAACCAGGACGAATGTCAGCACAGCCACCGCGAGGGCTCGGTTCTCGGCCTTCATTTCGAAGCGGTCAAACCGCAACACGAGGAAATGAACCCTTGCTGGTCGTTCGGGCATGTCCTAATTTTGGCCTAGCCTCGGTCGGCGACGGAGCCCTCCGAAATCCGGGCTAGATGAATTCGGCCTGTGCAGCGACAATCTGCGCGCTGTCTCGCGCCCCCGCGTACGCTTCGAGGGGCTCACGATTCAGGATGAGGAATTGATCGCCCCAAGCGAACTTTGCGAGGATGGCGCGCGCTTCCAGCTCTCGGCCGAAGATCACGAGCGCCGCGGCCAGTGCTTCGACGGACGACAGGACGAAGGGCTTGCCGTAGTTCACCGGATTCGCCGCGAGGAGGTACGGGAGCGCCCGCGCGGCGGCGTGCGGGACGCTCGGGAACGTCCCCCGCTTCCACGAGACGTCGATCACCGCCAGGCCGTGCCGCTCCGCGCGCGGCGCGTCCGCGGGGGACAGGGCGCGTTCGGCGTTCGGCGTGAGCAGCACGGCACTTCGGGGCAACGAGCGAGGCCGCGGGACGAACGTCATGAGGCCGAGCCGTTCGAGGCGGCGCGATGTGCACTTCTTCGGATCGCACTGGCCGGCATGGTACGCAACGAGTCGGATTGCGGGCATTCCCGTCGTCACGCTCTCTCGAACTCCGCGTACAGTTGGAGGCCCATCGGCAGGGGTCGGGTCCCGAGGACCGCGAGCCGTCGCGAGAGGCGCCGGGGGACCGCGTTCATCAGTCGGTCGGGGAGCGGGATGCGGTATGTGAAGCGCCGGATGACCCGCAAGCCGGTCATGGCCCCGAGCGACTCGAGTTCCGATAGCGTGAATCCCTCCCTTCGATGCTCGTCGGGATGGTTCGGCGTCGTCGCGTGCGAGGCGTCGTGGAGGAGCTCTGGATGGAGGGCCCCGTGCGTCAGCGGTCCTGCCAGGTTGCGCACGACGGAGTCCGGAAGGAACCTCAACAGTCGGTACGGGAGGGCGTCGGCGTTGGGTGTCGTCATGAAGAAACGGCCTCCAGGTCGCAGGACCCGGTGGACTTCACCGAGCAACCGGACCGGCTTGTCGAGGTGTTCGAGGACCTCCGTCGCGACGACCGCGTCGAACGTCTCGTCCCGGAAAGGCAAGCCTCTCTCCGCGTTCGCGAGGAGGACGTGGAGGGTGGCCGCCCTCGCGCGGCCTCGTTTCCGGGCCTGGACCACGGAGGTGCGGAGGGGGAGGATGTCCATCGCGACGAGGTCGAACCCCGCGGCCTCCGAGAGGGCCAGGGAGAGGGCGCCATTGCCGCATCCGATGTCGAGGACCCGCGGCGAGGCGTGATCGCGGAAGCTCGTAATCTGGGTCGCCAGGAGACGCTGGCGGGACAGGTACTCCCAGCGGACGTAGTCGGCCGGCTGCACGAGGTCCGCGAGGACCCCTTCGATGCGAACCACCACCGCCGAAGGCTCCACCGAACGGCCCAAGCGGAGGGCCGGAGATATAGGTGTCGTCGGCTCGGGCTCCGACACAAAACCTTTCAGCGAGGGGGCCCTTGTTCGGCCGCCACCGTGATGATTGAACCGACGCTGACCTGTGATGAATGATGGGCGATCTGAGTGGCAAATCCCAAAAGTGATGGGCGACTAGGTTTCTCTGGGCCGTTTGGATGCTTGCGACAAATTCCCGAATCGACATCTTGGACAAACTGAACATGGATCGCTCGAACCGTTCTGCATATTCCTTGATTTTCGAGGGATTGCAGCCCGTCCCGATACTTTGTGCAAAGAGCCTGTTTCGTCGAAAATGACTCAGGTTGGAATTTTCGGGTTTGAGGCGATTTGCGAGTTTCACTCGATATTGAAGAAGTCTTGTTGGCCATCTATGAGTTCTTTCACCGTGAAGCGGATGAACACGTCATACCCCAAAACAACGACCTCAACGGGTTCATCGGCCAAGGCTCTTAGGCTCGCCTTCCGACTGAGCGGGTCAGGCGAAGCGCTTACCTGTTTCTCTAGCAAGCGAGTGAGATACTGGTTAGTCATTGCAACCTCCCGTGGCTCACTCAGGCCCCAATCTTTCCCGCGGAACCTGACGACATATTCTGGCTCAGCCAGTAACTGGACCGGATTTTCCAGAGATGGGAAAGCACGTCCCTCTCTGCTGAACTCGCTCTGGGAGTAGCGGCCGGCATGCTGTCGGTCCCGGGCTTTCTTGCTTGTCGCGCCCACGAGCAGATATCAGAGTCAAGACCGACTATAAGGCTTCGGTCATCGGCGCCAACGGTCTGTGAGGGAAGCGGGATAGGCAATGGTGTTCAGGATTTGCTCCTCTCAGTTTTGAGAGGGGAAATCTGAGTGGCTTCGGTTTGTCAACGCGGACGCCTCGCGGGGACGGATTCTTTTTCTAGCAAGACGCCGTTCGATTCGCGGGAGGCACGCATGGTGAGCGGTTTCGACCTGATCGGACACAACCGGACGTTCCAGATCCATTGGGCGAAACGCGTCGTCGCGTTCTTCCTCGACCTCGCGATCATCTTCGCGCCCCTCTGGTCGTTCCTCTATCTCGCGGGGGTCCGGCAGTCCTGGATTTACGGCGTCCTCGGCGGATTCCTTCTCTATGCTTACTCGACGGCCATGGAGGCGGTCGCGCGGTGCACGCTCGGGAAGTTCATCCTCGGCCTCGAGGTCCGATCGCTCCGCGGGCCGATGACCCTCAGGAAAGCCGCGGTCCGGAACTTCCCCAAGCTGTTCTGGTTCGCGTTTCCCCTCCTCGACACGCTCGCCGGCCTCGTCGTCGACGGAGACCCGCGGCAGCGGTGGTCCGACAAGATCCTCGGCACGACCGTCGCCCAGTCGCACCTGATCGACGTCCGCGTCCACCGCCTCGACGGGGCCGACACGGACGCCCCCTAGAGGCCGCGCGGCACGGTTATATAGCGTCCTCCGGATGATGGCGGCCGCGTGAGGCCATGCTCTTCGTGACCCAGCTCCGGGTCCTCCCCGGCCAGTGGGAGGATGCGACGCGGCTCTTCAAGCACCCGAAACTCCCGAACAACGTGATGGTGCACGAGTTCCTCGGGCTCCTCGGAAAGCCGGATGCCATCGTGATCTTCGAGGCGCCCGACGCCTCGACGGCGGCGGACTTCATGGTGCAGTTCAGCCGCGTCACCGACGCGACGACCTCCCTCGCCCTGCCGATCGAAGAGTTCAAGTGGACGTGGTGAGCCGTCCGGCCGGGCCGGTCCCGGGCGTCACAGGAAGAACCACTGCCAAATCAGGGCCACGGCCACGATCACGACGGCCGCGACCTCCCACCACTCGAGGCCTGCGAGCGCCCTCCGGGGCTTCGGGTCGAAGTACGTCGCGAATCCGATTCGGCCGTCGCTCGCCCTTCCGCCATCCATCGAGTTCCCTCCGCGCACAGGTTACCGAGGGGGTTCTGCGGCCTTAGCGGTTCCGGTGGAATGCCCCTCGGAGAGGGAAAAGCGCCGGGGTCGCCGCGGAGGGAGAGGGGTGGCGGCACCGGCGCATCATCGTGAACCGGGTTCGCAACGCTTCGGTCGTCGTCCAGCCCCCCACGATATTAAGGGCTTATTGTACGCCCGTGAAATTCCCATGCTGGAGTGGCGAGGGCGGCGTTCCAGATACGAAGCGAGAAAGGTGAAAGGGAGGGCCCGAAGGCCCTCGTGTCGTGTCACTACGCGACGGTCCAACTCCGAGTCTGGATCTGGCCGCCGTCGCTCCACAGCAGGTAGAACACATACGATGAGGCCGTCGTGAGCGCGACGCCGTTGCCCGTCACGCGGAACTGGTCGCCTTCATTGATGGTGTTCCCACCACCGATGTCGGTCCAGTAGATCCGGTAGACGGTGCCACTGATGGTGACGCTGGCGTATCCACCGCTCGTCGTGGCCATCGCAATCGCTGTTCCGGCGCTCGTCCCTCGCTGCAAGTTCACCTTGTAGTTCGACGGGCCGACCGCCTGCGTGACGCCCGCGATCGCGAACGTCGCGTTTCCCGGGCTGGTACTGAGGTCCACCGAGCCGAAGGTTATCTGGGGCCTCGTGGCGCCAGGGCCGACCAGCAGGCCGGAGACCATCACGTATAGCACGGCGGCTAGCACCACCGTGATCGCGACCATCAGGATGGTCGCAATGACGGGGGACACGGCTGCCTCATCCTTGCGGATGATGCTCTTCATGGTTTTGTCCTCGCTGCGGCATTCGCCGCATCGTGCTCAGCCTCCGAGGACCATATCAGGGTGTCGTTTTGAAAATCAATCATGAAACCGTCGGCCAATCCCGAGCCTGGGACAGGGACCCACAATCGGCCAGTAGGTGGACCGCAACCGCGCGCACGGCCGCAAGGTGTCCCGAGGTCGGAGCGAGTCGGCCCACGAGCGGCGAGCGAGGCCAGCCTCGTGGAGAACAGAAAGATGAAAGGGGAGGGCCCGGAGGCCCTCGTGCTGCGCGACTAAGCGACGTTCCAGTTTCGGGTCTGGATCTGGCCGCCGTCGCTCCAAAGCAGATAGAACACATACGAGCCCGATGGCGAGAGGGCTACGTTGTTGCCCGCCACGCGGAACTGGTCGCCTTCATTGATGGTGTTGCCACCACCGATGTCGGTCCAGTAGATCCGGTAGACGGTGCTACCGACGGTGATGCTGACGTACGACCCGCTGGTCGTGGGCATCGCGATCGCCGTTCCGGCATTTGTTCCAATCTGCAAGTTCACCTTGTAGTTCGCTGGGCCGACCGACTGCGTTACCCCGGCGATCTGGAAGGTCGCATTTCCGGGGCTGACGGAGAGGTCCACCGAGCCAAAGGTCACCTGGGGCCTTGTGGCGCCGGGTCCGACTAGCAGGCCGGATACCATCACGTACAGTACCGCGGCCAGCACCACCGTGATCGCGACCATCAGGATGGTCGCAATGACGGGGGACACGGCTGCCTCATCCTTGCGGATGATGCTCTTCATGGTTTTGTCCTCGCTGCGGCATTCGCCGCATCTTCGGCAGGGGGGTCCCGACGCTCTTAAACGTGTCGCGCTTAATATTCGAACGTGAGAACCACTTGATAAAGGGGTCCTTCCCATGGAGGAAAATGGACGCTCGAACGGGCCCCGGAAGGGGTCGTTCCAGGCGGGTGATCGTATATAAAGGTCAGTCTCCGAGTTCGACCGTCTCGTCGCTCACGAGGACGAGCATGTTCCGGATCTCTTCCGTCTCGTATTCCTGCATCGAGAAGATGACCGTGTAGGCGCCTCGGGCGCGGAGGTTGTTCACGAGGATGTGCAGGAACTCGCTCAGGATCTTCGTGTTGTTGTGAATCGCGAGGGAGTTGATCGAGTCGAGCACGACGAGCGCGCCCCGGTCCGGGTGCTTGCCGAGAAGGAACTCGACCTTGAGCATGATGTTCTCGAGCATCGTCGGGCTCTCGACGACGATCGCGTGCGGGTGGCGTTTCATCTGGGCCATCATGATCTGGCTGATGCAGTCGACGAACCAGATGTGCTCCAGCGGGATCTCGAGGACCTCGAGGGCGCTGATGATGCTCTGGCTCGGGATCGTCGACGTGACGTAGACGACCTCGAGCTCCTTCTTCGCCGCGAAGCGGTCGAGCATCCCCTGGATCGTGTCGAAGTATTGCTCCGACTTCAGACGCATCGTGATCGCCGACGCCTCCGGCAGGGTCCCGAGCTTGTCCGCGACTTCTTTCGGGATGCTTGCTTCAGCCACCGCCGGTCACGCTCCCGCCCTTGAGCAGCGGCACCAGCAAGACGCCCGACGTCGTGAGGTCGAGGACGTACTTCGCGCGGCTGTGCGTCGTCCCGCGCATCTTGACGATCTGCAGCGTGCGGAGGAGGTCCCCCCGTCGCTCGAGGTTCCCCGTGACGACCACGCCGTCCGCGAGGGCCTCCTCGACGCCCCACCGCGAGTAGCCTTCCTCCGACGATCGGATCTCGGAGACGAGCAAGGATGTGCACCCTTTCGCGCTGAGGACCGTGCCGAGACGGAGGAGGAAGTCCCGGATCCGTTCCTGGTCCTTGATCCGGTAGCAGACGGAGGTCACGGAGTCCAGCACGAGTCGGCGGATCTTCTGCTCCTCGACCTGGCCCGCGATCGAGTCGACGAGCAGCCGGGTCGATTCGGAGTCCATGTCCTCCTTGTCGATGCCGAGTTCCGCGTAGATCTTCGGCAGATCGACGAACTGCAGCTTGCCCTGCTTCATGAGGCGATCGTCAAAGAAGTCGAACGGGATGACGTTCTTCAGGAGCTTGTCCGT
>DASPZJ010000020.1:0-8176 GCA_035636315.1 Thermoplasmata archaeon | reverse complement strand
CCGCGGTTCGGCACGGTGCCGCCGTACCAGCTCGTACCGCCGCCCCGTGGTGTGATTTGAAGCTGGCTCTCGTCGCTCAGGTTGACGAGCGCCGCGACCTCCTCCGTCGTCTGCGGAAGAGCCACGAAATCCGGGTAGAGCCGCCACTGCAGCAATGCGATCTTCGGGAGCGACGCGAAGTCGTGACTGTAGACCATCCGCTCGAATTCGGAGCGCGCGACCCGTTCCGGACCGAGCGTGTTCACGAGCCGACGATACGCATAATCGAGGCTCACCATGCGTCTTCTCCGTGAACGAACGCGGGTAAACGGTCGGCCCCGATAAAGGTAACGCGGGTATGCGTCGTAAGGAGGAAACGATCAGACGTTGAGCGCCTTGATGATCTGTTCTTTGAGCCGCTGCACGTCGGAGCCGGAGCTGTAGACGCCCATCGCCTGCGCCGCGCCGACGACCTGTTCGTCGGGAGCCCGGTCGACTGCGCGTGCGATGTCGAGCTTCAGTTGCGTCTCGCTCCGGCCCGTCGCCGGGAGGCCGAGCGCGCCCGCGGCCTTCTCGACCCGCGCCCGCGTGTCCCGGACGTCCATTGTCGTGAGCTCCTCGGAGATCTGGCGCTCGACCTCCATCTTTCCCCGCCGGAATTCTCCGAGGGCGCGGCCAAGGCCCCGCGCGAGTTCGGGCAACTTCTGGGGCCCGAACAAAAGGAGGATGCCGATGATGATCAGCAGGATGACGTACTCGAATCCTGTTGGCAACTGCGCCTCCACGCTGCCGACGGAGAATGGAACCATGGCGGAGACATTCGGACGAAGCTGGACGGTCTTAAGAGCTTTTCGTACGGGCCAGGCGGCGCTCTCTCAGGGCTGTCGCTGCGTAGCCGATGACGTACAGTGCGAGCATCGGAATCGAGACGAGCATCATCGTCACCCCGCTGCCGTCCGGCGTGATGATCGCGCCGAACAGAAAGATCCCGATCGTCGCGAAGCGCCAGTATTTCTTCCAGAAGTCCGATCGGACGATTCCGAGGTACGACAAGCCGTACATGAGGATGGGCAACTCGAATGCGAGCCCGAAGGCGAGCGTGAACCAGATCACGAAATCGATGAAATCGTTCCCGTAGAGGATCAGAAAATTCGCTCCGAGCGAAGTCTGGACGGAGTACAGCAGGTTGAACGTGAACGGAAGCACCACGACGAAGCACAGGGTGACCCCCGAGAGGAACAACGCGAGGACGGGAAGCGTGACGCGAAAGATGAGGCGCTTTTCGGACGGCTTCAGGGCCGGTCCCACGAACTGGCCGATCTCATAGGCGATGAACGGCGAGCCGACGACGACCGCGAGGAAGAGCGCCACCTTGAACATGACCACGTAGGCGTCCCACGGCGGGACGAAGGAGAAGTTGAGCGGGATCCCATTCACGCGATCCGGGACGAGGTAGCTCTTCATCGCGAAGAAGAACTGCGTGGCGACGTTGTTGCTCCCGGGCCCGAGGGCGGGGACGAGCATGGGGACTTGGGTCCCCGCGATGGTCACGGTGCCCACCCCCGTCGTCAAGAACAGGGCGAAGAGCACGATGACGACGATCATCACGGCCTTGAGCCGCCGCCGCAGTTCCTCGAGATGCTCGAAGAACGACATCCGTCGTGGTCCGGATTGATCGTCGACTCTCGCGAGGGATGCCACGGAGTTCGGCGCGGCTAACAGCGGTCGGCTAATGGACTTTGCCCGAAACGCTCCTAGAAGGAATAGCGGTCTTCGGTCCAGGGATCCGCGGTGTTGCTGTAGCCGCGGACCTCCCAGTATCCGAGTTCGTCATCCGCCATGAAGGTGATCGCGCGGACCCACTTGGCGCTCTTCCAGGCGTACCTCTTCGGCACCAGCAGCCGGACGGGCCCTCCGTGCTCGAGCGGCAGCGGTTTCCCGTCCCACTGATAGGCGAGCAGGACATCGTCGTCGGTGAGGACGGACGTCGGATGGGACGTCGTGTAGCCGTCGCCGCATCGAAACATCGCGAACCGGCCGCTGGGCTTGAGGCGTGCCCGCTCCGCGAGCTCCCGAATCGTCACACCGACCCACTCGTTGTCGAACGTCGTCCAACCGGTGACGCAATGGAAATCCGATACGACCGTCTTCTTAGGGAGCGAGAGGAATTCCTCGTAGGTCAAGCGCAGCGGGTTCTCGACCTCCCCGTCCACCCGGAGATCCCAGGCCTTCGGGTCGAAGCGCGGCACGATGCCGAGATCGAGTCGCGGCCACTTCCGGACCTCGCGCTGCCCCGGCGGAAGGCGTCCCTCAACGGCCATCGCGTGGAATCAACGGAGAACCTCGATATAAACGGTGTGCAAACACTTCGACGCGCCTCTGGGCATCGTGCAGCTGTCCGTTCCAAGGCTCGCTCGGGGATCCGTCTCCAGGATTCTGCCTCCCGAGGCGAGGCGCTTCCGTCATAGCAAGAGGTTTAATAGCCCGACCATTTTTCCACGCGACGAAGATGGCGCTGGAGAGCTACGTCCCCGTGGTCATTTTCGCCATCGTCGCGCTGATGTTCCCCCTCGGAACGTTCTTCGCAACGCGCCTGTTCCGGCCCACCCATCCGACGCCTCTGAAGGACCTCACCTACGAGTGCGGGGAGGAGCCTGAGGGCGAGGCACAGATCCAGTTCCACTTTCAATACTACATGTTCGCCCTGATTTTCGTCGTCTTCGATGTCGCCGCGATTTTCCTCCTCCTCTGGGCCTTCGCGTGGGGCGGCTTGTTGAGTTTCGGATCGCCCGTGGCCAAGTTCTCGATCTTCCTGTTCCTCGGGATCATGTTCGTCGCCACCCAGTACGCGCTCAAGAAGGAGGAGGTCATCCAGATATGAGCGCGCTCTCCAAGCCGCTTCCTCATATCACCGGCCGTCCCGTGCCCGGCGTCGAGAAGGAGGTCCTCGCCGGTCTCAGGGCCGCATTCGCATCGAAGCTGAAGGACGCGCAGGCCGTGCGGGAGCGGCTCGTGGAAATCGCCATCGACCGCGCGGACCTAATCGACGTGTGCACCTACCTCAAGAGCACGCTCGGGTTCGAGCACCTCTCGTGCATCACGGCGGTCGACTGGAAGGATCACTTCGAGAGCATCTACCACATCGAGAACTACTACAACGGGTGCATGGTCCAGGTCAACGCGCAGATCCCCTACGACGACCCGAAGATCGCCTCGCTCACGGGCCTGTGGCACGCGGCGGACTTCCTCGAGCGGGAGATGTGGGACCTCATGGGCGTCGAGTATACGGGCCACCCGAACCTCGTCCGCATCCTGCTCCCGGAGGACTTCAAGTTCCATCCGCTCCGCAAGGAGTTCGCCCAGGAGGTGGACCGCCAGTACATCAGCCGGCGCAAGCTCCGCGGAGGGAAGTGAATGCCCGAGTTCTGGATCAACATGGGGCCACAGCATCCCATGACCCACGGCCTCTGGAACATGAAGGTGAAGGTCGACGGCGAGACGATCGTCGACGCGAAGCCGGAGATCGGGTACCTGCACCGCGGGTACGAGAAGATCATGGAGGTCCGGGAGTTCCAGAAGAACGTCGTCCTGACGGACCGCCTCTGTTACGTTTCCTCGATCACCTGGTCCCACGCGTACTGCCTCGCCGTCGAGAAGATGATGGGGATCGAGACGCCGGAGCGAGGCCAATGGATCCGCGTCATTTCCCTCGAGCTGCAGCGGATCGCCTCCCACCTGATGTGGCTCGCCTCGTACGGGCCCGACCTCGGCCTGCTCACGGGCCTCCTGTGGGCCCTCCGGGAACGCGAGCTGTTTCTCGACCTGATCCAGCTTATGTCGGGCGCGCGGATGAACCAGAACTTCCCCCGCGTTGGCGGGGTCCGGAACGATCTGCCGGAGAACTTCGAGGCGATGTGCCGGCGGAGCATCGAGCACTTCCTGGAGAAGTTCGAGAATGAGTACCAGGCGATCTTCCAGGAATCGAAGGTCTTCCGGATGCGGACGGAAGGCGTCGGCAAGATCTCCGTCGAAGAGGCGATCAACTGGGGCGTCACGGGCCCGAACCTGCGGGCGTGCGGCGTGGACGTCGACCTCCGCCGCCTCGACCCCTACGAGACGTACGAGGAGATCGACTTCGAACCGCAGGTGTGGCACGATGGCGGTGCGGGGGACTCGTACGCCCGGTTCGTGTGCCGCTTCAACGAGTTGCGGGAGTCGTGCCGGATCGTCCTGCAGGCCCTGGAGAAGATGCCGAAGACGGGTCCGTATCGCGTCAAGCCTCCGCGGCGCGCCGAAGGCGAGGGGTACGCCAAGACGGAGGACTCCCGCGGCGAAGCCCTCTTCTACGTCATCGGGGACGGGGACGATCGGCCGTACCGGGTCAAGATCCGCAGTCCCGTGTTCTGCACGATGGCCGCCACCCCGACGCTGCTCCGCGGGAACAAGCTCGCCGATGTCGTCTCGATCCTCGGATCCGTTGACGTATGCGTCGGGGAGATGGACAAGTGAGCGCCCCGCTCGTCCCGGACCTGTTCGGGCTCTGTAAAGTCTTGACAGCCGCGATCATCTGGATCGTGCAACAGATCATCTACGCCCTCGCCGGCCCGATCCCGCCCCTCGCCGGCCTCGGGGATTTCCTCGGCACGGATTTTGTCATCACCCTGGTCACGTGGCTTATCGTTGTCACGGTCGTCGTCCTCTGGGTCACGGTGATCAATCTCTTCACGATCATGTGGGTCGAGCGGAAGCTGTACAGCCGCCTCCAGGACCGCTACGGCATCATGATCTCCGTGTGGTCTCTCCCGTTCTGGCCCTTCAACCGCACCCGGAGGCCGACCCACCGGGGGACCGGCTACTTGCAGAATCTCGCGGACGGGATCAAGCTCATCCAGAAGGAGAACATCACGCCGCGGAACGCGGACTCGGCGATGTTCCACATCTCGCCCGTCCTCATCGCGTCGTCCACCTTGATGGCCTTCGCTGTCCTTCCGTGGAGCAGCGGATTCTATGTCGCGAATCTGGACCTGGGGATCCTGTTCATCCTCGCGGCCTTCTCCCTCGCGCCGCTCGGGATCCTGATCGCCGGCTGGTCCGCGAACAATAAGTACACCCTCGTCGGCGGGCTCCGCGCGGCCGCGATGCTCCTCGCGTATTCCATCCCCGCGGTCCTCGCGGTCATCGCGCTCGTGTTCTTCACCGGCTCCCTGAACCCCCTCGTGATCGTGGGGCAGCAGGACCGGCCGATCGTCCTCGCAGGCACGACGCTCCCGATCCCGGCGTGGTACGTCTTCGGCCCGCAGGTCCTCGGCTTCCTCGTCTTCACCGTGGCCATGATCGCCGAGATGGAGCGGGTCCCGTTCGACATCCCCGAGGCAGAGGCCGAGCTCGTCGAGGGCTGGACGACGGAGTACAGCGGGATGCGCTTCGGCATCGTCTTCGCCTTCAAGTGGCTCCGGATGCTTGCCGCCTCTGCGCTCATCTCGATCCTCTACTTGGGCGGATGGAGCGGCCCCGTGTTCGCCACCGTCTTCGTGGGGACCATCCCGATCCCGATCTTCCCGGAGGAGTTCTGGTTCGTCCTGCGGATCTACGGGCTGTCCGCGTTCTTCGTCGTGCTCTCGTGGTCCGTGCCCCGGGTGCGGATCGATCAGATCCTGAACATCGGCTGGAAGAAGCTCATTCCCTACTCGCTCCTCGCGATCCTGATCGCGGCGGGATTCCGGGTCTTGGGGTGAGGGCCATGACGGGCTCCGCGGACGCCGGTCACCGGGAGGGATGCGATGGCCGTTGACTGGGAGCTCATCGCGTTCTTCGTCCTGAGCGCGTTCGAGGTGATTGGGTCGATTCTCGTTGTGATCAATAAGCGGCTCGTTCGTGCCGCGTTTTGGCTCGCGATGACCCTCGTCACGATCGGGGCGATCTACCTCTTGTTCCTGAGCGAGTTCGTCTTCCTGATCCAGATCCTCGTGTACGCGGGCGCGGTGCCCGTCCTGTTCGTCTTCGGCATCATGCTCACGCGCCGCAAGATCATGGACGAGGCGGCGGAGCCGGAGGCCGGGACGTGAACGCGCGCCAGGTCCTGGTCGTCCTCGCGACGGGCGCCCTGTTCCTCGTCATGGCCCTGTCCTTCGTCGGGGACGTGAGCTGGCCCAACACGCCCACGGCGATTCCCGTCTACAATCCGAACGCGACGTCGTCGAACGGCATCGCGAACCAGCTCTTCAACGTGTACGCGATTACGGTCCTCCTCATCGCGATCCTGCTCGGCGCCGCGATGATCGGCGGGGTCTACCTCGCGAAGATGGATGAGCCGGGGAAGGTGGGGCCGTGATCCCGCTCGAGTACGAGTTGCTCCTCTCCGCGATGCTCTTCTGCATCGGCCTCTACGGGGTCCTCGCCCGGCGCAACGCGATCATCGTCCTCATGTCGATCGAGATCATCCTGAACGCCTCGATCCTGAACTTCGTCGCGTTCTCGTCGTACAGCGGGGACCCGAGCGGCCAGGTGTTCGCCCTCCTCCTTATCGCCGTCGCGGCGGCGGACGCGGCGGTCGGACTCGCGATCTTCCTCTCGATCTACCAGACCCACGGGACGATCGAGCTCGACAAGGTCCGGTTCCTCAAGTGGTGACGGATGATCGAGAATGCGTGGCTCGCTTGGTTCATCCTACTCCTGCCGCTGGCGGCGTTCGTCCTCGTCGGCTTGGCCGGCCGGCGGTTGCCCGAAGGCGGGGGCCATGTCGTCGTCGGGGCGATGGCGGGGTCCTTCGTCCTGTCTCTGTACATCTTCGTCCAGGTGCTGATGCAAGGCGGCCTCGGCGGCGGCTTTCCGGCCGAGACGCTCGACGGATACATCTGGATTCCTGGCGCATCCGGCGCCGATATCCGGATCGCACTGCTCATCGACAACCTGAGCGCGCTGATGCTCGTCCTCGTGTCGTTTCTGTGCCTCCTGATCTTCGTGTACTCGCTGGGCTACATGCACGAGGAGGAGGGCCGCGCGCGCTACTACGCCGAGGTCAGCCTGTTCGCGACAGGCATGCTCGGAACGGTCAGCGCGGACAACTTCCTCCAGCTGCTGATCTTCTGGGAGATTATGGGCTTGTGTTCGTACCTCCTGATCGGGTTCTGGTACCACAAGCCCGAGGCCGCCGCGGCCGCGAAGAAGGCGTTCCTCGTCACGCGCGTGGGCGACGTCCTCTTCCTGATCGGTGTGATCGTGATCTGGAACGTCTTCGGGACGCTGACGTTCGACAGTATCCGCACACGGATCGCGATCCTCTACCCGAGCCCCCTCACGCCGCAGCTCCTGACGATCATCCCGCTCCTGCTGTTCGGCGGCGCCGTCGGCAAGTCGGCGCAGTTCCCTCTCCACGCCTGGTTGCCGGATGCGATGGAAGGCCCGACGACGGTCAGCGCGCTCATCCACGCGGCGACGATGGTCAAGGCAGGCGTCTACCTCACCGCCCGGGCGTTCATCTTCCTCGTGCCGCTCGCCCCCAGCGTCGAGCCGCCCTTCACCGCGATCCTCGTCATCGCCGCAATCGGCGGCTTCACCGCGCTGTTCGCGGCGACGATGGCGGTGGTCAACGTCGACATCAAGCGCGTCCTCGCCTTCTCGACGATCTCCCAACTCGCGTACATGTTCCTTGGCCTCGGGGCCGGCGCGTACCTCATGGCGGCGGAGTCGGTCCGCGGTGAGCCGGTGAACTCCGCGGGCTACAGCGCGGCACTCTACCACCTGTTCAACCACGCGTTCTTCAAGGCGCTCCTCTTCCTCGGCGCCGGCAGCGTCATCCACGCCGTGCACACGAACGACATGCGGGAGATGGGCGGGCTCTCGCATCACCTCCCGATCACGTCGAAGACGATGCTCTTCGGCGCCCTCGCCCTCGCGGGCATCGTCCCGTTCAGCGGGTTCTTCAGCAAGGGCGAGATCCTCTCGGTGACGTTCGAGGCGGGCGCGGAGCAACCCGGCTTCTACCTGCTCTACGCGTTCGGCGTCGTCACCGCGTTCCTGACCGCCTTCTACATCTTCCGCCTCTGGTTCATGACCTTCCGCGGGGAGTACCGCGGACACGAGCACCCGCATGAGTCGCCGCGGGTCATGACGGTGCCGCTGATGATCCTCGCGGGGTTCGCTCTCGCGTCCGGCCTCCTTGCCTACCCGATGCAAGGCTTCGGGAACCTCGTGTTCT
>DASPZJ010000019.1:0-3175 GCA_035636315.1 Thermoplasmata archaeon | reverse complement strand
TTGCATCGCGACCGTCCGGTCCTCCCACGCCTGCACGTACGGACAGTGGTTGCACCAGAACGCGACGACGAGGATCCGCTTCTCCTTGAACGATGACAGGGAGTGTGTCTTTCCGTCCACGCCGGGCAAGGAGAACTCGATTGCCGCGGATCCAAGCGGGAGGCCTTCGTACTGTTTCAGTTCCATCGTCTCAACCCGGCGGCCTAGAGCGACCGTCCGTTAAGGGTTTTGCCGCCGCCAAAGGCTATTCGGCGACACGCGCCTCATGAGGTCGTGGGGAGGAGCGTCGCGAGATTCTTCTTGGCCAGACAGACGGCCTCAGGTATCCTCAACGCCGCGAACGCGTAGGCCTTCGTCGCCAGCCTACGCGTGAATCCGGAGGCGGTGTTCGTCCATTCATGACATAAACTATAAGTGGAACTCGCCCAATGGACTAATCCCGTGAATTGACGTGAAGTATGTCATCGTCACGGGTGGCGTTTTGTCGGGCCTTGGCAAGGGGATCAGCACTTCTTCCATCGGGGTCCTGCTGAAGTCGAAGGGACTGAAGGTCTGCCCCATCAAGATCGATCCCTATCTGAACGTCGACGCGGGCACGATGAATCCGTACCAGCACGGAGAGGTGTTCGTCCTCGACGACGGCTCCGAGGTCGATCTGGACCTCGGCAACTACGAGCGATTCCTGGACGTCAACTTGACCGGGGACCATAACATCACGACGGGGAAGGTCTACCGCGCAGTGATTGAGAAGGAGCGACGCGGCGATTATCTCGGCAAGACGGTCCAGATCATCCCGCACGTGACGGACGAGATCAAGGCGCAGCTCCGCGGCGTCGGGGAGAAGGAAGGCGCGGACATCGTCCTGGTCGAGGTCGGGGGCACGGTCGGCGATATCGAGGGGATGCCGTTCCTCGAGGCGGTTCGCCAGCTGAGCCAGGAGATTGGGAAGGAGAACCTCTTCTTCGTCCACACGACGCTCGTGCCGATCATGGGCGCGGTCGGAGAGCAGAAGACGAAGCCGACCCAGCAGAGCGTGCGGGAACTCCGGTCCATGGGGATCCAACCGAGCGTCATCGTCGCCCGCGGCGAGCACTCCCTCGAACCGGACATCAAGAAGAAGATCGCGTTCTTTTGCGACGTCCCGGTCGAGGGCGTCATCAGCGCGCCGGACGCCTCCACGATCTACGACGTGCCGCTCCTCTTCGACGGCCAAGGCCTGACGGAGTACATCATGAAGACGCTCCAGTTGGAGGCGAAGGCCGAGGACATGCGTGAATGGAAGGAGTACCTCGAGAAGCTGAAGAACCCCGAGAAGGAGGTCACGATCGCGCTCGTAGGCAAGTACACCCACCTGAAAGATTCGTACATCAGCCACATCGAGGCGTTCCACCATGCGGGCGCCCACGCCCGCGTGCGCGTGAACCTCAAGTGGGTGGAGTCGCTCGACATCGAGAAGCACGGGACGAAGGTGCTCGAGGGATCGGACGGCATCCTCGTGCCGGGCGGGTTCGGGGATCGCGGGATCGAGGGGAAGATCGCCGCCACCCGATACGCGGCGGAGAACGACATCCCGTTCCAGGGCGTCTGCCTGGGGTTCCAGCTCGCGACGGTCGGCTTCGCTCGGGATGTCCTCCACTTCAAGGACGCGAACAGCTCCGAGTTCAATCCGAAGACCCCGCACCCGGTGATCGACCTGCTGCCGGAGCAGCGAAGCGTCCAGGGGATGGGCGCGACGATGCGACTCGGAGCGCACGAGATCGACCTCGAGCCGAACTCGATGACCGCGAAGCTCTACGGGTCCACGAAGACCTTCGAGCGGCACCGACATCGCTACGAAATCAACCCCACGTACATCGCCAAACTCGAGGATGCCGGATTGCGGTATGTGGGTCGTTCCGACGCCGGCCGGCGCATGGAGGTCCTCGAGCTCAAGGGCCATCCCTACTTCGTCGCGTCTCAATTCCATCCGGAGTTGCGATCCCGTCCGCTGCGGCCTTCGCCAATCCACTTGGGCCTCGTTCGCGCCGCCGCGTCTTGAGCCCACAACCTTTAAACCGACCCTGGGCTTCGTCGTGCTTCGTGTCTACGTTCAGTTACGACCAGCTCCTCACCCGCGCGAAGAAGGCCCTCCCGGCCGCCCTTAGTAGCGGAGAGCGGTTCCAGGTCCCCGCCCCCGACGTCGTGATCGAGGGGAAGACGACGATCCTCCGGAACTTCGAGGACATCGTCGGCGCGATCCGACGGGACCCGGATATGGTCCTTACGTACCTTCTGCGGGAGCTCGGGACCGCGGGAGCAATGGAAGGGCGGCGGGTCGTGTTCAAGAGCAAGGTCACGGCGCAACAGCTCGAAGAGCGAATCAAGTCCTACGTCGACGCGTACGTCCTGTGCCAGGAGTGCGGCCGCCCGGACACGCGTCTCGTGAAAGAGGACCGCATCGCGATGCTCGAATGCGACGCGTGCGGCGCCCGGCGGCCCGTGAAGGCGGTCAAAAAGGCCGCGAAGGTCGAGGAAGCACCCCTCGTCGAGGGCAAGGTCTACGAGCTGATGATCCAAGACATCGGGAAGAAGGGCGACGGGATCGCGAAACTCGACAAGTACGTGATCTACGTGCCCGGGACCGCGAAGGGCGCGATTGTGAAGGTGTTCATTGAGAAGATCGCCGGGACCGTGGCGTTCGGACGCGTGACACGGGAGTAGGCGGCCCATGCGCCGGGAGTACGCCTCGATTGCGGCGATGGCCGCGATTCTCGTGGGGAGCCAGATCCTCGCGATCGCCCTCTCGCCCCTCTTCTTCGCGGGCGGCTTCCAAGCGTTCCCGAATCCCGGCGACGTGACGAACACGGCCATCTACATCGTCATGATCCTCGCCTTCACCGCGGTGATCCTCGGCCTCGTACGCTACCGCCGCCAGAATCTCGCGAAGTACGTGATCATGGCCTCAATCTTCCTCACCCTCGCGTTCATCCTCCTCCTCCCTCTCTACTTCGGCCTCCTCTATGCCTCCGGAGGCGCCATCGACGGGGATTTGCTCGTCAACGTGTCCACGCTGATCTCGTTCGTCCTGGCGGGGCTCATCGTATACGTGCTCGTGAAGTTCCCCGAGTGGTACGTCGTCGACGCCGTCGGGATCATGACCGCGGCGGGCGTGACGGCGATCCTCGGGATCTCGTTC
>DASPZJ010000018.1:0-7136 GCA_035636315.1 Thermoplasmata archaeon | reverse complement strand
TCGCCGTGGACGAGGAAGAAGTCCGCCGGCCCGCCGTCGACGATCCTTCCGGCGTCCGGCTCGCCGAGGAGCTCCCCGCCGCGGACCGTTGCGGAGGCCAACGCCTCCCAGGGTTTCAGGCCGGCCTCCACGAGGGACTCGACCTCCCAGGCGAGGTGATTCGCTCGTAGGGATCCGCCACCAAAATCTGTGCCGGTTGCGATCTGGACGCCCGCCCGGTGGGCGAGCCGCACGCTCTCGATCGCCCGCTCCCGCCGCCGCGCGATTCGCTCCTTCCCCTCGTCGCCGACGAACCGGGGCAGCGTCGTCGTCTGCGCGAAGGAGGCCCAGGAGCGAAAGATCGCCAGGGTGCTCACGAGGAAGGCCCCCTGGCGGGCCATCTTCGCGACCGCGTCCGAGTCGAGCTCGAAGCCATGTTCGAGGGAATCGACTCCGGCGTCGATCCCGACCCGGGCTCCTGCGAGGAAGCCGGAATGCGCGGTGACCTTCGCACCGCGACCGTGCGCGAGTTCGACGACGGCCCGCACGTCTTCCGTCGACCAAGGCGCCTCTTCCTTCTTCGGTCCGTCCAGGTAGAGCTTGAGGAAATCCGCCCCGTCGTCGAGCTGGGCCGATGCGGCCTTGAGGAGGGCGGGGCCGTCATCCGCTTCGATCGCGAGGCCCCCCGTGAGGACGCCGCTGTGGCCGATCCAGGTTCCCGCGACCCGGATCCTCGGTCGATTCGGGTCCGACCGCCACCGTTCCCGCACGCGGAGCGCGAGGGCCCGCTTCCGTCCGTCCCGCGGATCCGCGGCGAGCGGGGACCCGACGTCGCGGGCCCAACGCACGCCCGCGCGGCCCAGGAGTTCCCCATTGTGCTCCGCGACTTCGAGCAGTTCATCCGGGGGATCGGCCCCGCGGTCGATCCAGTGCGAGCCTCCGGGGAGGGTGACGTGGCTGTGGGCGTCGACCATTCCCGGGACGATCGTCGAGCCGCCTGCGTCGATCACGTGGACGTCGCCCGGGAGATCTCGTTCGTCCGAAGTGGGCCGGATCCAGAGGATGCGGCCTCGGTCCACGAGGACGCTCACGCCCTCCCGAAGGGAGGGGCCGCTCCCGTCCGCGAGGGCGGCGTCCCGGTAGAGCGTCGGTCGGGGAACCATTCTTGGGCCCCGGATGGGGAGTCGCGCCCCGGCCCGAATCTTCGGAACCGCTATTTTGCGTGTGGCACCGCCGGGTCTCCCACGCGAAGCGACGCTCGCCTTCCCGGGCACAGATGCGCGATGCCCATCACGTTACTTAAGGTCGAAGCCGCAGGTCGGCAACAGCCGCTGCAGGAGACGATTTGAAGATTGGACGCGTTGAGGCTGTCGGTTGCGGTAACGCGATGCGTGTCGTGTCGGTGAACGTCTCGCTTCCAAAGACGGTCGTATGGCAAGGTCGACGCGTGACCACGGCGATTTTCAAGGAGCCCGTTGACGGCCGCGTCCGAATCCAGCGGACGGGGCTTACCGGAGACCGCCAAGCGGACCCCTCGGTCCACGGAGGCCCGACGAAGGCCGTCTACGCTTACCCGAGCGAACACTATCCGTTCTGGCGACGCGAGCTCGCGCGGACCGATCTCCCCTGGGGATCGTTTGGAGAGAATCTCACGACGGAAGGCCTCTCGGAGGAGACGGTCCGCATCGGAGACCGCGTTCGCGTCGGTTCCGCCATCTTGACCGTCACGCAGCCGCGCTTGCCGTGTTACAAGCTCGGGGTCCGCTTCGGACGGCTCGACATGGTCCGGCGGTTCCTCGCGAGCGGCCGGTCGGGATTCTATTTCGCGGTGGTCGAGCCGGGGGATGTCGCCGCGGGAGACCCGATTGAATTCCTCGGCGGCAACGCGGCCAAACCCACCATCTCGCAGATCGTGGACGAGGTCCGCCAAGAAGAACCTGGCGAGTGATCGGTCATCCACGCGCGCCGTCACAGATCGTGGACAGCATCGGCACGGGATCGTCGCGCAGACCAGGTCCTGAAAGAACAATGTTTAGTATCTTATTCAGGCCATATAGCGATCGATGCCATCAGTACTCCAGCCGGCTCTCCGGCGACTCCTCGGCGGAGAAACGAGGGCGAAGGTCCTCGGCCTGCTCGCCGACGCAACGGTGCCGAAGACCGGATATGAGCTCGCGAAGGCGGCGCGGGCGAACCCGTCGAAGGTGTACGGGATCCTCCGCGACCTCGCGGACGCGGGCCTCGTGCAGGTGCTATCGGATCGACCGGGCGTCCGGCGCTATTCGCTCACCGATCCGGATCTCCGACGCTTCCTCCTGCGCCACGTGCGCATCACCACCCTCCAGGAGTGGTTCTCGCCCGCGCGCGTGCGGCAGAGGGAGACGAGCCTGGACCGCCTCCGGCCGAAACGGTTCGTGCCCCGGCCGTCCCGGACGAAGCGGGAACAGCTTCCCAACTACCGGGAGTTCGAACGACCTCCGGACAAAGATCGCGCGTTGAGGCGAGTCGCCCGGTCCCATCCGTCGGATTGATGGAGAGGGGTCCGCTGGTCGCCTATCGCGACGTCGAAGCCATCGTGTCCGGGGCGCCTTCCCCAACGGAGCGCCGGCTGCGCTTTGCCGCGCTCCTCGTTTCGGAGCTCCGAGCCACGGGGACGGAGTTCATCGTCGTAGGAGGCTGGCCATCGAATTCTACACTCGCGAGGAGTACACGACGGGGGGCGTCGACGTGGTCTACACGGGTCGAGCGGACGTCCACAAGATGTTGCTCGAGTGGCGCTTCCTCCGGCAAGGCCGGATCTGGCTGAACGAGCGGTTAGGCATCGTCCTCGACTTCGTCAGGCCTCCGTATACGGGCGACCTGGCGCGTACACAGGCCCTGGAGACGCCGTACGACTCGATCCGCCTCGCGGCCCTCGAGGATTCGATCGTCAAGCGACTCGCCTCGGCGAAGCACTGCGGCGGCCTCACGACGCGGACCAGGCCCAGCTCCTGGCTTCGGAATATGAAGACCGGATTCAGTGGCCTACGCGGAGCGTCTGGCGGCGGAATACGATGTCGAGGATCTCCTCGCCTCTCTCCGGCGGTGGCTTGCCGGCCGGCGCCCGGCATAGCACTCTACGCAGATTGTCTCGGATACCTCCAGCCGCGTACTTACGTCCCCGAGGACAAGATCGAGGCTTTCGACGAAATTCTTCGGCGATATGGAGCCAAGCGGCACATCATTCCGATTCGGTCTCAGCGTCCGTGAATTGGGAAACAGGATGAGGAGCGCCTTCACCGTGTCTTAGGGAAGCCCTCGAAACGCCGAAGCACTTCCTCGGGTACCGGGTTCTCGTAGTCTAGGTCGACTTTCTTGCACAGTGTGCGGAAATCGCGATCCGTCGTGAGCAGAGACGTTGCGCCGTGGTCCCTTGCCAACGCAAGGTAGAACGTATCATAGACATCATGGCGAAGCAACCTTGCCATCTCGAAAGATCTCTGCATGGTCGCGCGGCTGGCACCCACGTAGCGGACCCGGCGATGCTCGAGAAAGTCCTCGATCGCGCGGTCCGCTTCCCTTCGATCGATCTCCCAACGTTTCGTCAGGACCCAGCGAGCTCGGAGCGGCAACTGATCCGGCATGAGAAGGCGGTATTCGCCCGCCAAGCCCGAGGAGATCGCGGGTTCGACGTGGCGATGGCCCGGATGGTCCTCGACCAAGAAAATGGCGAGGATGTTCAGGTCGATGAGCTTACTCTTCATCTGCGAACGAGGCCTCCCCCCCCTTTAGGAAAGCCTCCTTTCCCCACTTCCGACCGGCTCTGGCCTTGTACTGTTTCCGGACGATTGGCTTCAAGCGGATTTCTCCTCGTTCGACGGCCACTGCGAGCTGGTCCTCTTCAGTCAGACCGAGTTCCTCTCTTTGTTCCTTGGGGATCAGGACCCGACCCTTCCGGTCCAGTTTGACGGTATGCATACCCACTACTCGAGTACCACTTTCGGTATATAAATGTGGTGGGACGTGATCGGTGGGACTGCGACGTGCCCACACTAAATACTAGCGCGTCACATTCTTGGCAGCTTGTGACAGAACGGTCGCCCGTGGTGGGTCTTCACGTTCACAATGCCCATCATCAGAATTAAGTAATACTAGGGTATTACTCTCTCTGTGGAGACGATAAGCCTCAAACTTACGAAAGAGCAGGCGAAGCTGCTTGCGGCAGCATCCAAGGAACGGGGCTTCCCCTCGAAGTCTGAATTCGTCAGGTACGCGATCGCCCGCGCCCTGGAAGACCGCTTGAGCGTGAAGACGATCGAGGATATCTTCGAGTCGCGCCGGCAAATTCGCGCGGGAAAGACCGTCCCGCTAGAGCGCCTGATGGAAGAGGAATGAGCGGCTGACGTTCCGGGTTGAGTTCTCCGAACTCGCCGCGGAGGAGTTCCGGAAGCCGGACAAGGCGGTCCGAGAGAGAATTGCCCGAAAGCTACGGACGGTCGCGCTGAATCCTGCTCGATACCTGACTCGTCTCAGTTCTGTTGAGGCCTTCAAGATTCGAGTTGGCGACTACCGAGTGATTGTTGATGTCGACTGGCAACGAAGGATCGTCTACATCCTGAGCGTTGGACATCGAGGGAGCGTCTACCGCTGACGGTCTCTACGGTAGGATCTTGACCTGGGTGCCGAGGGCTTGCGGCGGGAAGCCGCGGTCCCAACGGACCCGGAGCGCGCCTTTCCGCCCGTGGAGGGCCACGACCCGGCCCAGGATCTGGAGGCCGTCCTTGCGGGCCCACACTACGCGGGCCCCGAGGAGCTCCGCCGCATGCTCCGGCTTGGCGAGGGCCACGATCGTCTGGTAGCTGTCCTCCTTGAACTTGCTTTGACGGAACGCGGTCACCGTCCCGGACACTTCGGCCTTCGCCATACGAGAAGCCCCACCGCCCCCCGCGCTATAAGGCCTCCGCCTGCGCTCGGCGGCGGGCCCTGCGGATCAGTGCAGGAGACCGTTCGCCTTCAGCTCGGCCGTGATCTTCTCGACGGCCTTCTCGACGTCCGCGGGCTTGCGCGCGCCGGTGCACACGACCTTGCCGCTGCCGAACATCAGCAGGACCACCTTCGGCTCGTCGATGCGATACACGAGGCCGGGGAACTGCTCCGGCTCGTATTCGACGGCACCGAGCCCGAGGGTGATCGCGACCGCGTTCAGGTCGATCTGGGCACCGAGGTCCGACGTGGCGACGATGTTCTGGACCTCGATCTCCGGATTCTTCGTGATCGGGATGCCCGCGGCCTCGATCTGCTTCGCGACCAGCTCGATTGCCATTTTGACGTTCTCGAGGCTCTTCGCGCCGGTGCAGACGACCTTCCCGCTTCGGAACAGCAGGATCGCGGTCTTCGGATCCTTGATCCGGTAGATGAGGCCGGGGAACTGCTCCGGCTCGTATTCGGAGCCGCCGAGGGCGAGGGCGATCGCCTTGAGGTCGAGTTCGTGCCCGAGGGAAGTCGACGCGACGACGTTCTCGATTCGGAACTTGGCCATGGGAACACCGCCGGGGCCGGAGAGTCCGCACCGGCGCTCGGTTGGGAGGGGAGTTGGAAAGGGCCTTATATAAAGCTGGGTCCGGCATCCGCGGTCCCCAGAAGCCCACCGAACGTGTCGACGGAGCGGATTGCACGAGGCGAAACGGAAGCCGGGCGAAGGGCTGCTGAGGACTCGCAAACCGGCGTTCCCGCGAATCGCCCCTCCCCGCCGATCCTCGAACCACGCCGAAGGCCCTCGTCTGGGACGTCCGGAGTCGTGCCAGGGACGGAGGACAGCGTTTCACGACTCTCTCCGAAAGATTCATGAAGGTACTGTGTATGTGTATGTGTACATGTCCACGAAGACCATCTCGATCACCCGACGGGCCTACGACCGACTCAAGGCGCGCAAGGGCCCCCAGGAGAGCTTCAGCGACGTGATCCTGCGGCTGACCGAGCACAAACCCCTCGCGGAGTACGCGGGGATGCTAAGCAAACCCTCGGTCCGGGCCATCCGCGGCGCGATCGAGGAAGCCCGCCGCGAGCGCAGGAAGCTGGACGTCCGAGCATGATCCTCGAGACGAGCTTCATCCTGGATCTCTGGGACGGGACGCCCGAGGCCGTCGATAAGGCGCGCGAGATCGACTCCCGAGGAGAGCCCGTCTACCTGCCGACGCCGGTGCTCTACGAGCTGTGGGAAGGGGTCGCCCGTTCGGATCGGCCTCGCGAAGAGGCGGCCAAGGTCCGCGACTTCATCGACGGGCACGACGTCCTGCCGTTCAGCGACGCCGACGCACGCGAGGCGGGACTCCTCTCCGGGCGGCTGTCCCGCGCAGGACGGATGATGGGGACCGTCGACGTGCAGGTCGCCGGAATGGCCCGTGCCCGCGGACAGGCCCTCGTGACGGCCGACCGCCGATTCCGGGAGCTCGCGGATGAGATTCGGCTGGAACGGTATTCATAGGCTCGCCTGCGACGCCCGGCGGAATGTCACAGGGGTTCGTCGGCGGTCCCCTGCCTGCCGCAGCGTGGCACGTGGCTTCCCGCGATGGGCATTGAGTTGGACTATGACGCCTCGATGCGCTCCACGCGGCCGTTCGCCTCGGCCCACCGCAGGAGGCGCAGGAACGCCTGGGTCTCCGCCCCGTTGAGGGCGATCACATCTCCGCCCCGGTAGGCGGTCCCGGTCTCCCAGTCCTTGACGACCCGTAGGACGCGGTACCGGGGCTTCTGCCGTACCGCCATGAACTCCGCCATCTTCGCCGCGGCCCACGAGTCCTTGAACGTCCCCTGGAACACGGCGAGGCGCCGGTGCGCGATGACCGCGATCTTGTTCGCGACCTCGTTCAGGAAGCTGCGGTTGTGGCTCACGACCAGGAGCATGCCCGGATACGTCTTCAGGGCCGCCGCCACGATCTCCTGGCTCTCGATGTCGAGGTGGTTCGTCGGCTCGTCGAGGACGAGGAGGTCGTAGTCCTGGGCGATGAACTTCGCGAGGGCGAGGCGCGCCCGCTCGCCGCCGCTGAGCTGCCCGACGCGACTGTGGACCGCATCCCCCCGGAACCAGAAGCGGCCGAGGAGGCCCCGCGCCCACGCCTCCGGCGGTTCCGGACGCCGCACGCTGCGGATCTCCTCGAGGAGGGTGCGGGAGAAGTCGA
>DASPZJ010000017.1:0-13017 GCA_035636315.1 Thermoplasmata archaeon | reverse complement strand
ACTCCGTGTCGTGGGAGTCGGTTTCCCGACGGTAGGCTCCGTCGCGGCCCGGCGGAATTGTCGAAATACGACAAGCGTGTACACGAATACGAGGCCGCCGAGTATTACCGTCAGCCATGCTTGGATGGCAAGCCAACGCGCGTACCCGAACGCTTGCAGCACCGCTAGAGATGGCGGCTGAATGACGCGGTAGGCTCCGGACGCGAGGGATGCGAGGGACGCCCCGATGACGATCCACCGAGCGCCCGGCAATCGGAGCGTGACGCTCGCTGCTGCGACAACTAGCACTGCCGCCAAAACGCCGTAGAGCATGCCGGTGAAAAAGAGCACTCTCGTGTCGCCGCCGGGAACAGACTGGTATACGTAAGCATCGAAAAAAGACGAGATCGCAGAAGCGGAAATCGTCTCCCCGGCGAGCAGGGTGTATGCCGCGAGGATCGTGATTCCCGCCGGACGAGGCGAGGTCGTAGCTCGTGGAGGATTCGCCCTGCGAAACGCACCACGCAGCAGTAGAAGCCAGAGGAACGTGGCAACCAAGAGAAGAGTCACGAGCCCTTGATACGGCCTCCAGTTGAAACCCCGCACAAGTATCGCGGTGTCGGGAAGCACACCGCGGACCCAAACGGGGGTGAATTGAATACCTGCAGGAGGCGATCCCGAGAGGATGAGGAGCCCAGGGAGAATCGTGAGACTCGCCGCGAAAGCAAGCCACCAAGCCCACATCCGCAAGCGCATCAGCCCGTAGCTCGAAGTCCACAGGAGAACGCCGCTCAACAGCAACGGTGCCGACACAAGGCCGTACTGAGTCGGGTAGAAAAGCCAACCATCGAGAAGAGCCTGCCACCTGGTCGCCACTTCTGCGGAGTACATAGAGAGGCCCGAGACGAAGATGAATTGGATTCCCCACACGATAAGGACGAAGGACGAGGACAGGACCAGAACACTGAGTATGGCAGGGCCCCACGGTCGCGGCGTTCGTTGACTCATGGAACGGCCTTGCCTTCGCGGCGTTCGCCGCCCTCCTCACGGTCTTCGTCCGCCAGTCTAAGGTCGGGGAGACTCAATCTGGCTCGGGCTCCTCTGGGGCGACAACTTAGGTGATCGTCCAGTATCGTATTAACACCGACGATTCGCCTGTTGTCCATCCGCCCGAAGTCTCGAAGGTACCTTTTTCCTCGTTCCATGCCCTCGAACGGCTGAAAATGCCAAGTATTCGGCGCTTCTAATGGAGAGTCGCGAATCTGGCCGGGCCCGCTCCTATCGCCTCCTCACACGGCCGCATGCGGTTCCCAATCCGGCCCGGTCACGGCCGGAGCATGCGCGCAACGATGCCGAGGACCTCGTCTGCCGCGAACGGCTTCAGCAGGAGGACCACACCCCGACGCCGCGCCGGATCGATTTCTTCGTACACGTACGGGAAGGCCGTGATCAAGATCGCGCGGAGCTCGGGTCGCTCCCGCCGTGCAGCCTCGATGAGCTCCACCCCATTCGCTCCGGGCATCTGAAAGTCCGTGAGCAGCAGATCGACGTCGTTGGACCGGAGCCGGTCGAGCGCCTCCTCGGCGTTCGCCGCCGTGAAGGTCCGGTACTGTTCCATCGACAGCACCTCCGCGAGGTTCTCACGGATGCCTTCGTCGTCGTCGACGACGAGGATTGCGGGCCGTCGACCCGGAGGTTCTGACCCGCCCGAAAAATCACCGCGCGGCCCCTGAGCCCGCCTCGGGTATTATGCGGTCGGTCAATTCCGCTTGACCTCGGGCGGAGGCTCGACGGCCCTACGGGGACTCCGGCGATAGGCCGACCCGCGCCGGCATTTGCGGCGGTTCGGGCCGGTCGGCGTCCTCGGGACGCGGTGCCTCCGAGGACGGGCTCGACCCGAGATTTCTCGGGAGAAGCACCGTGAACGACGAGCCCTTGCCTTCGACGGACGCGACGAGGATATCGCCGCCATGGGCCGCGATGAAGTTCTTGCTCAGGGCGAGGCCGAGGCCGGTGCCTTCCCCCTTCTTCTTCGTCGTGAAGAACGGTTCGAAGATGCGCTTTTCCACATCGGGCGGCATGCCGGTCCCGGTGTCCGAAATGATGACGGCGAGGAAGTCCCGTTGCTCCTCCGTCCGCACGCGCACGGTGCCTTTCGACGTCGCCTCGTAGGCGTTCTTGAGGAGGTTGACCAAGACCTCCTGGATGCGCAGCGGATCGGCTCGACAGGGCACCGGGCCGTCCCCGAGTTCGAGCCGCGAGGCGACGCCGTCCTTGCGGTAGACATCGGCCTGCTCCACCGCCGCGCGGACGATGTCCGTCAAGTCGACGTCCACGACGTTCAGCGTGCCTGGCTTCCCGAACTTCAGGAGTTCCGCGGTGATGCTGGCGGCGATCTTTCCCTGGGTGGCGATCTTCCCGAGTCGCGTCTGGATGTCCGGGTCTTGCGTGCGTCGCGCGATGCTGGCGGTGAGGAGCGATATGTTCGTGAGCGGCGTGTTGATCTCGTGCGCGACGAACGAGGCGATACGTCCCATGGAGCCCCAGCGCTCGCTTTCGAGGACCCTACGTTGGAGCTCGTTCTGGTCCGTTACGTCCCGGGCGATCGTCGCGGCCCCGACCAGTCGGCCCGACGCGTCTCGAATCGGGGAGATCGTGATGGCGGCATCGATCTTGCGGCCGTCCTTCCGGACCCGCGTCGTCTCGAAGTGATGGACCGCCTCGCCGCGTCGGAGGCGCTCCATGACCTGGGCAAGCTCGTCTCGACGGTCCTCCGGGACGACGAACGAGATGGACTGGCCGATCGCCTCGGCCGCCGTGTAGCCGTACATCCGTTCGGCGCCTCGATTCCAGCTCGTGATCCGGCCGTCGAGGGTCTTGCCGATGATCGCGTCGTCCGAATTCTCGACGATGGCCGCGAGCGCGGCCTGCGACCCGCGTGCGGCCTCCACGGCCTGCGTCCGCTCGATCGTCGCTCGACCCATGCCTCGGGCGTACAGCACGATGGCGGCGATCGCTCCGCCGATTGGGGCGAGGAACAGCAGGGCGACCCCCAGCTGCGTGGGCTGGAAGTTTCGGATTTGTGTGAGGGCGACCGCAACCGCGATGAGCGCAAAGAGCGCGGACAGGCCCCCGACGACGAGCCACAGCCCGATGGACCTCATCGAGACTCTCGACCGCCTTCTTGGCCTCCGGGGTGGCGCTTTCGCCCGGGAGGGTGCCGAGTCCTTTGGTTCCGAGCCGTTGGCGGCCATCATCGCCTCTCGTCCCGTGTGCGGCGAATTGGGGTCCCCCGTTGATGGAAGTCGGAATCGGCCGCCAGCCTGGCGAGCATGGAAGGGTCGGCCGCTCACGGGGTTCTCGCGTGATAAAGCTTTAGCGGAGTGGTTCTGTCTCAGATCGGGTGCTGACCCGGGCTCGGTCTCTCGCGAGGGGTCGGCGACCAGATCCCGAATCCGTTCCACGATCGGATTGCGCTCGCTACCGGCGGGCTTGTTCAGTCTGGCGGTCTGGCGGCTCGCGGTCCGCCGGAGCTCCGAGCCGACTTCGTCCGGATTCACGCGAACGAGAAGCTTATCCGCAATGCTCGACTGCGTCGGCGGGTCATGCCGCTTACGGGCGATCGGTCTGAGGGGGATGCCGAAGGAGGAAGGCCCCCGCGTGCCACCGTGGACGGGCGCGATTCGATTCGCGACGGCCGAACCCTGCAGTTCGTGATCGTCATTTTCGCCGCCGTCCTGCTCGTCGTCGCCGCGACGTTTTACGTCGCCTCACTGGTGCCGCCTCGACCCATTCCGACGGACCGGCTCGTTTTCTCCGAGGTTGCCCTCGTCGACGGCAACGCGTCCTTCCTCGTGCAGAGCGAATCGGGCGGCCCCTATGCATACGCCGGATTCGAGGCGACCCTCGTCGTGAACGACTTCCCCAGTCCATCCGTCGCTCTCGGACCCCCTCAATCAATCGTGCGCGTCTCGATCGGACCGAACTCCTACCGGATTACATGGCGCGACGCCGGCGGCGACGGCGCACCGAGCGCGGGCGATTCGTTCCTGATCTCGGGCGACGGAACCCCGCTGCCCTCGATCAGCGCCTACGAATTCGAAATGCAATGGCAGGGCACCTGGACTGCGAGGTGCTTCTGGACCACTGGCTAGACTCAGAGGCCTCCGATACGAATATCGATATTCCCGTCCGACTATTTTTCGTCACAACGCTTATCTAGATTTCATGGGTCATCGAGGCGAAACGCAGAGGGTCGATCGTGGGCTACGTGCGCGGACTTCGCTGTCGGGAGTGCGGCGCCGAATATCCTCCGACGCTGCGAACCGTATGCGACGCCTGCTTCGGCCCCGTCGAGGTCGCGTACGAGATCGAAGCGGTGCGGGAGGCCTTCCGACGCGAGGCCCTGGCCACGCGATCCGCCGACCTCTGGCGGTACCGCGAGCTCCTTCCGGTCTTCGACGAATCCACCCAGGTCGATCTCCGACCCGGCTTTACGCCGCTCCGGCGCGCCGGGAACCTGGCCGAGGCCCTCGGCCTCCGGGACGTCTGGGTGAAGGATGACACCGTCAACCCGACGTACTCGTTCAAGGATCGGCCGGTCGCGGTGGCGATCGCGAAAGCGCGGGAATGGAACCTCGCTGCCGTCGGTTGCGCTTCGACGGGAAACCTCGCGGCGGCGACGGCCGCCGCTGCAGCGAAGGCGCACCTGCCCTGCTACGTCTTCGCCCCGGCCTCCCTCGAGCCCGGCAAGCTGCTCCTGCCCCGGATCTACGGCGCCACGGTCGTCCCGATCGACGGGACGTACGACGAGGCGAATCGCGTCGCCCTGCTCGCCGCAGATCGTCGCGGCTGGGGGTTCGTGAACATCAACTTGCGACCATATTACGCGGAAGGGTCCAAGACCCTCCTGTTTGAGACGTGGGAGCAGCTTGGGTTCGAACTGCCCGACGTGATCGTCGCGCCCCTCGGATCCGGCCTGCTGCTCACCTCGCTCGAGAAGGGGACCCGGGAACTCCGTGAACTCGGGGAGCTGTCCGAGGATGCGACGCGGCTGGTGGGGACGCAACCGTCGGGCTGCGCGCCGATCGTCCGCGGGTTCGAGGCGCCCGACGGACGGCCGCGTCCCGTGAAGCGGCCCGAGACGATCGCGGAGTCCTTGGCCATCGGCGATCCTGGGTCCGGCTCCGAGGCGATTCAGGCGATGCGCACGACGCACGGCTTCGCGGACGCTCCGAGCGACGCGGAGATCCTCGAGGGACAGAAACTCCTGGCCCAGACGGAGGGCGTATTCGCCGAACCCGCGGGCGGCACCACCGTCGCGACCTTGAGACGCGCTCGGGAGGACGGGCGGATCGATCGCAGCGATCGCGTCGTGCTGCTCGTCACGGGAAACGGGCTGAAGGCGCCCCGTGTCTGGCGGGACGTGTTCCCGCCCCTGACGCCCGTCCCGCCGACGCCCGCCGCGGTGGATGCGTTCCTCGGAGGGACCGGCGATGGTTAAGCTCGTCCTCGCCTCTCCCATTGCGGTCGCGACTCAAGGGGAGCGGGAGATCGACCTGGAGTTCGAGGGCACGCTCGCCCAGCTCTTCGAGGTCGTCTCGGGCAAGTACGGTCGGCAATTCCACCAGCGCATATTCGACGGGGACGGTCGGCTCAAGCGATTCGTGAACGTCTACGTGAACGGAGAAGATGCGCGATACATCAAGGGCCTCGAGACGCCGATCCCCGCCGACGCGACGGTCGACTTGCTCCCCGCCATCGCCGGCGGCTGAGGCGATTCATGGCGTCGGGCTGGGTGCATGCCCGCGCCCCCGCCACGATTGCGAACGTGGGGCCCGGCTTCGATGTCTTCTGCCTCGCCGTTCGCGGCCTCTCCGATGAGGTCGCGATCCGACCCGCGGCGGCGGACTCCCTGCGGGTCGAGGGGCTCGGCGTCGACTTCATCCCTGCGGACTTCGCGAAGAACACCGCCGGGATCGTGATCGACGCGCTCCGCGATGCAACCGGGATCTCGCAGCCCCTCGAGGTTCGCGTGCGAAAGGGCATCCCGGCGGCACGCGGCCTCGGGAGCTCCGCGGCCTCCTGCGCGGCCGCAGCCTTGGCCTTCCTGAAGGCCTTCCCGACTTCGAAGTCACTCGGGGCGGAAGGTTTCATCCGGGCGGCGGTCGAAGGCGAAGCGGCGGTGGCCGGCCGACACTACGACAACGTCACGGGGGCGCTGCTCGGCGGCTTCGTGACGATCGCATCGACCGAGCCGCTTGTCGTGGCGCGGGAACCCGTCAGCCCGCGCATTCACCTCGCGATCGCCGTCCCCGAGCTGGTCCTGCGGACGTCCGAGATGCGGCGAGTGCTGCCGGACGTCGTGCTGCTGCGCGATGCCGTCGCCAATGTCGGTCGCGCCGCGACGCTAGCGTTCGCTCTTTCCCGCGGAGATATCGCCCTGGCGGGACGTTGCCTGGAGGATCGCCTTGCGGAGCCGGCTCGATCGCCCTTCCTCCGGGGGTTTCCGGAGGCGCGAGCGGCCGCGATCGCCGCCGGGGGGTCGGGCTGTGCCATCAGTGGATCCGGGTCGACGGTCTTCGCGCTTGCCGCACAGCCGCGAATCGCCGAGAGAGTCGCGCACGCGATGTGCAATGCGTTCCAAGATCACGATATCCGCGCGACCCCGATCGTGACGTCGGTGGACAACCGAGTGCCGCTCGGCGGGGTCGTCCCGCACTCGGGCCCGCGGTTTTCGATTCCCGGGTAGCCGGCTCGTCGGCACGGACGATATCCATATCCGCCCCGGGGCAATCACGGGTTCCTCGGAACCGACGATGGGGGAGCCGAAGCGGCTGAAGCACCGCAGCTGGGAAGTCACGGAGGGGCCGGAGCGGGCTCCCGCGCGTGCGATGATGCGGGGCATGGGCCTCTCCGACGAAGATCTCGCGCGCCCCCTCGTTGGCGTGTCGAACACGTGGAACGAGGCGACGCCGTGCCAGCTCAACCTCGACCGCGTCGCTCGACGGGTGAAGGCGGCCGTGCGCGAAGCAGGCGGCACCCCGCGGGAATTCATGACGATCACCGTCTCCGACGGCATCGCGATGGGCCACGAGGGCATGCGGGCGTCCCTCGTCAGCCGCGAAGTCATCGCCGACTCGATCGAGCTGATGATGCACGCGCACCGCTACGACGCTCTGGTCGCGTGCGCGGCATGCGACAAGTCGATTCCCGGCTCGATCATGGCGATGGCCCGGCTGAACGTGCCGTCGATCTTCACGTACGGGGGCCCTATGCTGCCGGGGAGATTCGAGGGCCGCGACGTCACGATCCAGGACGTCTTCGAGGCCGTCGGCGCGTTCTCCGCCGGCACGATGTCCGCGGCTCAGCTGGACGAACTCGAGCGGTCGGCGTGCCCGGGCGCGGGCACCTGCGCGGGCCTCTTCACCGCCAACACGATGGCCTCCTGCGCGGAGGCGCTCGGCCTCACCCTCCCCGGTGACGCCGCGATTCCGCAGGTGGACCCGGCCCGCGAGGAGCACTCGTCGAGGGTCGGCGAGGCCGCGATGAAGGCGTTGGAGATGGGCATCAGGCCGCGCGATCTCCTCACCCGCGAGGCGTTCGAGAATGCGATCACCCTCGATGCCGCGATGGGCGGCTCGACCAACGCCGTCCTGCATCTCCTCGCCATCGCCAACGAGGCGGGCGTCTCGCTCTCCCTCGGGGACTTCGACCGCATCGCGCGGAGGACACCGCACATCGCGAGCATGAAGCCGGGCGGGAAATACGTCATGGCGGACCTGTACCGAGCGGGAGGGGTGCCCGTCGTCTTGCGTCGGCTGCTCGACGCCGGCAAGCTCCACGGCGAAGCGCTGACCGTCACCGGCGAGACGATGGCGAAACGACTCCGCGAGGTGCCGGTCAAGATCCGGGGCGATATCGTCCGCGAGATCGGACGACCGATCAGCGCGACCGGGACGATCGCGATCCTTCACGGCAGCCTCGCGCCCGAGGGCGCCGTCGTGAAGACCGCGGGGGTCACGCGGCTCGTGCATCGCGGTGGTGCACGGGTGTACGACAGCGAGCAGGCGGCGTTTCAAGCGGCACGGCACGGCGAGATCGTGCCCGGCGATGTCGTCGTGCTTCGGTACGAAGGACCGAAGGGCGGGCCCGGGATGCGAGAGATGCTCGCGGTGACCGCCGCCCTTATGGGTCAAGGACTCGGCGAGGAAGTCGCGCTCGTCACGGACGGCCGGTTCTCGGGTGCGACCCGTGGTCTCATGGTGGGTCACGCCTCGCCGGAGGCCTGGGACGGCGGCCCGATGGCCCTCGTACGCGACGGAGACTCGATCGTCATCGATGTTCCCCAGCGGCGGCTCGATGTGGATCTCAGCGCGTCCGAAGTCGAGGCTCGCCGCCGCACCTGGAGCCGGCCTTCGCCGCGCTACACGACCGGCGCCCTCGCGAAATACGCGAAACTGGTCACCTCCGCATCCCGCGGCGCTGTTTGCGGTTAATCACCCATGCGCCTTCGCGGTTTCCTCGGCGAGTTCGGCGGCCCTTTTCGATGCCGCGACGATTCCGTCGCTGATCGCCTGCGGCACTCCACGGGCCTCCATCACGGACCACCCCGCCATCGTCGTCCCGTTCGGGGTCGCGACCATCTCGTACAACTTCATCGGCTCGAGGCCGTCGATCAACAGGAGTTCCGCGGTCCCTTTCATCGTCTGGAGTGCGAGCTTCGTCGCGACGTCGCGAGGCAAACCCGACCGGACACCGCCCTCGATCATGTAGTGGGCGAGGGCGGCGATGAAGCCGGGTCCGCTGCCACTGAGCCCGGTGACGGCATCGAGCATCGGCTCCTCCACGATCGTCACTCGGCCGAGGGACCCGAACATCTCCTCGACGATGAGCGCGTCATGCTCCGTGGCGGTCTTCCCGAGAGCGAACGCAGAAGCGCCCTCGCCGACGGCGCACGCGAGGTTCGGCATGATCCGGACGACGCGTCCACGTCCCCGGAGAACCCGCTCGATGAACGAGGTCCGGACGCCTGCGGCGAGGGTGACGACGAGGCCACTCGGCTTCAGGTGTCCCGCGATCGAATCGACGAGGGCGGGCATGTCCTTCGGCTTCGCCGCAAGCACGAGGACGTCGGATCGCTCTGCGAGGGCAGAGGTCGTTTCGACGTACCCGACGCCGTACTTCGCGGCGACCTCCCTTGCACGAGACGGGACGGCGTCGCTCACGGAGACCCGGGAAGGCGGCACGACCCGGCCGGTGACGAGGCCCCGCACCAACGCCTCGCCCATCTTGCCTACGCCTGCAATTCCGATCACTCGGTCTCCGTCCATGGCGTTCGTACCTCCTTGGTTCCGGACCTGCTGCTCGTGTCGCGAACATTTCGGAAGGTTACTTGAACATTATCCGAAGGCTTGGGCCGTTCGACGGATTCGACCACGCGGCACGCCGCGCAGGATTCGGTTTCGTACCTCTGAGTAGAGGTATGACTCTGCGCCGCCTCCGAGCGGGCGGCGCTTGGCCGGGGCCGTCATCGGCCCGACTCTCGAGAAGCTCCCCTGATTCAGAGGCTTTCGACCGTCGTACCATAAACGCCTTATCCTCCGAGACCCCACCCCTCGGATGGAGGTGTCGGACCTGATATCCCTCGGGATCGCCGCTGCGATCGGAGCCGCCGTCGGGGCCGTGGCGCTCGGCGCCGCGTCCGCGGCGACGCACGGGGACATCCCCGGGCTCGCGATCGCGCTCCAGCACATCCCGCCGACGACCCACGGCTACGACGTCGTGACGGCCGTGAAGAACGCGCTGGCGGGAGGTGCCGCGGGTGGCGGGATCGGTGCGGCCGTTGCCGCCGTCGCCAAGGGCGCGCACGGCGCGGCTGCTGCCGCGAAGTAGTCGCGGACCGCCACACCTTTTCCTTTTCTTCGCGCCCCGTCTGAAACGTTATTAATAGTCCAATTTCATCCGCAGCTTCCTTGACGAACGTCGACGTGGCCCATGGCGACCTGATCGAGCTGCTCGGGAAGCGACTCAGCCTCGAGGAGTGCGTCGACCGAATCACGTTCATGGGCGCGGGGCCGGAAGGCGTCGAAGGCGACGTGATGACGTTCGATATCTTCCCGAACCGGCCCGATTTGTACTCGGTCGAGGGGATCGCCCGCGCCCTCCGGGGGTATCTCGGTCTCGAACCCGGGCTGCCGGCGTACCGCCTCGCATCGTCCGGCATCGATTTCGTCGTGGACCCGAGCGTCGCCGACGTCCGGCCGTACGCGGTCGGCGGCATCGTGCGCGGCCTCGAGATGGACGACGCCCTGCTCCGCTCCCTCGTCGACCTCCAGGAGAAGCTCCACCTGACGGTCGGGCGGCGCCGCAGGAAGGTCGCGATCGGGATCCACGATCTCGACCGGGTGGCGCCACCGTTCGCCTACCGGGCCGTCCTTCCGAAGACCGTCCGCTTCACGCCGCTCGGACTCGCGGAGGAGATGGACCTCGCCGACATCCTGACGAAGCACGAGAAGGGCCGCGAGTACGCGCATCTCGTCGCGTCGAAACCGCGGTTCCCGCTCATTACGGACGCCCACGACGAGGTGTTGAGCTTCCCGCCGGTGATCAACGGCATCCGGACGCAGCTCACCAGCGAGACGCGGAACGTGTTCATCGACGTGACGGGCACGGACCTCGAGGCGGTGCAGGGCTGCCTCGCGATCGTGACGACGTCCCTTGCGGAACGAGGCGGTCGGATCGAGACGGTCCACACACGCTACGCCGATCGGACGATGGAGACGCCGGACCTGTCGCCGAGCGATCACACGTTGCATCTCGGTCGAGCGAACGCCCGCCTCGGGCTGTCCCTCCGGCCCGCGGAGGCGGTGGACCTCCTCGCCCGGATGCGCCACGACGCACACCCGGACGGCGAGGCGATCCGGGCGCGGTCGCCCGCGTACCGACTCGACCTCCTGCACGAGGACGACCTCGCGGAGGACCTCGCGATCGCCTTTGGGTATGACCACTATCCTCGCGGCCTGCCTCAGCGGCAGACGATCGGGGCGTCGCTCGCGGCGAACGACCTCTCGGAAGCGCTCCGCGAACTGCTCATCGGGTACGGCTATCAAGAAGTGATGTCCCTGACCGTCGCATCCGCTCGAGACTCGTTCACGACTGCGCCCCGGGCGATCGTCGCGAATCCGATCTCCGAGGACTTCACGACGTTGCGCTCGTCCCTGTTGCCCGCGCTCCTGAACATCTTCCGCCTGAACAAGCATCGCGAACTCCCGCAGCGGATCTTCGAAATCGCGGACGTCGTGCTGGAGGCACACAACGTGCGACGCGTCGCCACCGCGGCGATGCACCACAAGGCCTCCTTCACGGAAGCGAAGTCCCTGGTCCTCAGCCTCATGCGCGACGTGGGCCACGAAACGGACGTGGAGGCGGTGGAGGACGACAATTTCATCCCCGGACGCGCGGCCGCCGTCCGATCGGAACGGCGCGAGATCGGTCGATTCGGCGAGATCCATCCGCGGATCCTCGACGCATACAGCCTCGTGCAGCCGGTCATCGTGATCGAGCTCGATGCGGTGCCGCTGCTCCCCTCCTGATGAACGAGGGGAGAAGGTATTTCCGACATCGGATGATGCGAGGCCGCTGAGGTAGCGAAGCCCGGTCAAACGCGCCAGACTTGAGATCTGGTGGGCCGCAAAGCCCTCGGGAGTTCGAATCTCCCCCTCAGCGTCCTTCCCGAGCAGCGAATCCATCAAAATCATCAGTGGTCAAAGTGGACAGCGTACTCGCACGGGTTCGCTATCCGGTCCCAAATGTGGCGAAGCGTGCTTGGTCATGGAACCCCCAAACCTGAGCCGAAGTCCCGCATCACGGTTTCTCGAAGATGCACCACTTCCAATCAGGCGACTTGAGCCATTGGGTCTTCCCCAAGTCGGTACGGTCATCGCCCTCGAAGACAACGTCCACGATGTCATCCGGCAGGTATCCCTCGGGAACCGAGACGAACTCGCAGAAGTCTCCGCCCGCATGAACGAATTTTGTCCCATCTCGTAGCACGAACGTCACAACGAACCCGCCCATTCGAGTTTCTCCGTGACGGTACATCCTCTTCTCAATCGCGACCGGCGTCTTCGACGGGCTCGGGCCTACGGACATGACCGTCTCCACGTCAAGAAATGGCACGTTCATCGCATAAGTACCGTGATACCACTGATCGTAGTCCTTGCGTTCCGCGAACAACACGCGGGGCCAGCGAGTGGTGTCGTTTTGCTCAACCGAGCACGGGTACGTATGTTCCGAGCCTCTCGGGAGTTGTCTCAAAGCATCCCAGACGCTGGGACGAATCCTGCCTACGTGGTTCCATGGTCGCAGCGTCTTCATAGCAGACATGGCCATCGCTTCGTCGCACCATATCGCTTCCGCCTACCGCTATCCCGCGCCGGTTCGTTGCCCGCCGGGACAAGCGTTAGCTGCACCAACCTCCGGATGTCGAATCCTGTGGGGCCCTCAGGATTCAGTGGTCGGGTAGTTTGCTCCTCCCCCTCAGAGTCCTTCCCGGGTGTTGATTGACCTAGCGAAGGGAATTCTTCCACGCCGTCGGGACGCGGGCTGGGTATACGACTTCCTTCGCCCCGAGAAATCCCGCGAACGCGTCGATCGTCTCGCCGATTTTCGAGGAGACATCCTTGTCGCCGGGAGCGCCGCGCTCCGCGTGGACCGACTTGACCAAGAGCTTCTCGTTCTTCTTGTCCAGGAGCAGATCAACTCTGCCGATGAGCCGATCCCCCCACAGGATCGGGTGCACGAAGGTCCCGAATTTCCTTTTATTCGGCGGCAGGAAGTTTTCGTGGATGTAGTGGAAGCCGAACAGTCGATCCGTCCTGCCCGTGCTGTTGATGAGCGTGTCGAAAGGGGCCAACAGGGTCATCCTCGGCTGCCACCCGTCCGAACGCATCGATCCGAGGAGTGGGACGTCTTGATCATGGACATACCTCTCATCTCTACCACCGAGGTCGGCGACGTGAACCCGGTGGATGGCAG
>DASPZJ010000016.1:0-7278 GCA_035636315.1 Thermoplasmata archaeon | reverse complement strand
CTCGACGCCCTGACCCTTGCCGAGGGATTGTTGGACGCCGCGTTGTCCCCCTGTCACGGAGCGCCTCGAACGCGAGGCTATCGAGGAGGGACCCATACGACGCCCTCTCCCGGCTTGCATCGCGCATCACGGGTCCGCGCGGCGCCGCTCTGGGAATGGGTTGGTCAGGGAGCGATGCGGCAGCGGGTGTCTTCAAGGGAATCCTCGATGAGAATTCCGAGCAATGCCTTTTAAGGCGGTAGGTCCACGAGAAATGGATTTCGGCGTGAATGGGCCCTAGCCCAACGAGGCCACAGCATCATGGACGAACCGGCACGGCAACGTCTCCAGCTCATCATGCAGCTGGCGGACGAACGACTCAAACTCAATCCGAAGGATGCGGACGCCCTGTTCGCGATGGCCTCGGCCCAAGAAGCCCTCGATGATGCCCGTGGCGCCCTCAAGAGCCTCGACAGGCTCGTGGATTTCGATTCGGACTACCCCGGCGTCTGGGGCCTCAAGGCGAAGCTTCATTCCCGTCTCGGTCAGGCCGACCTCGCGCAACGGAGCCAGGTTCAGTCTCAGGAAAGAGACGCGTCGGGGGGAAAGACGAACGGCTCGACGGTGCCGTGCCCGATTTGCGAGAACCCTGTCGCCATCGACGCGATGACATGCTGGAATTGCGGAGCGACGTTCGCATACACCCGCAGCTTGGAGGATGAACTCGACGATTTGGGTCATGCGGCGATCCTGGGGCTGGTCGAGGAGGAGGCCCACGCCGATGGGAAGCCTGGACCACCCCCGTCGGAACCAACGAAGCGCGATAAGCCGATCCCGAAGGCGGCCGCCACACTTGGGCCCATCATGCGTCCCGCATCGGGAAAGGGTCTCACGAACGGTCTGGTCGTGGAGCGTAGCCCGCGGCGTCGAGCCGGCATGACGAACGGCCTGAAGGGGCGGACGAACGGGCTGCGGGGACGGACCAATGGCCGGACGAACGGTCTGGGTCGGACGAACGGCATCACGAACGGGGTCGGGCAGACGAACGGCTTGACGAACGGTCTTGGTCGGACGAACGGACTAACGAACGGCCTCGGCCGAACGAACGGTCTGACGAACGGGCTCGGTCGCACGAATGGGATCACGAACGGTCTGGGGCGGACGAATGGACTAACGAACGGCCTCGGCAGGGCTCGACCCGCGGGTTTCCATTCCTCCGGCCTGCGTGCGATGATGCGCAACGCCGGTTGGAAACTCTATCTCATTCCGCTTGTGTCCGTCGCCCTGTTGCTCATGCCGCTCTTCTTCGTGCCGGAATATGCGGGCCCGGCCTATCCGATTCGGATCGACGGCGTGTTCGACGACTGGACCCCGTTTTCCAGGCTCGACACGACGACCGGATCCGTATCGAACGCGAACGTCGACATCGTCCGTTTCGGAGTCGTCGACAATCTGGGCCCTTTCGCCTTCTATGTCCAGGTCCGGGGCATCGCTCTCCAGGGGGGAGGCCCGGCGCCCGGGACGATGGACACAGTCCGGGTTTTCATCGACATCGACGGGACTCGGGCCACGGGCTACCAGGTCGACGGCCTCGGGGCCGATCGGATGATTGAAATCTCCGGGCACGGAGGCTCCGTCCTTTCGAGTCGCCTGTGGGAGTTCGATTCGAATCGCGATGTGCGGGACTGGAACGGGTGGATCAAAGGGACAGGGACGCCGGCTGCCGCGAGCGCGTCCCAGATCGAGGCGACGGCGGAATGGGTACGCCAGGCATCGAACCAGACCGCGGTCGTTGCGTCCGTGCATGCTGAGTCCTGGGATCAACAAGACGACTCGAGCGACCTCCCGCTCAGCTCGGACGGCGGCACACTCGCGATCCTCTCGGAACCGCAGGTACCCAATGTGATCGGCGGCACAGACGTCCCGCTCACCCGGCTCACACTGACCGCGTATCGACAGCCCGTCTCCCTCGATTCTCTCGTCATTCAGGCGATCGGCACGTCGCCCGCGACGGCCGCCTCGAACCTCCGACTCCTCGACGGAGGCAATACGTTGAGCCAGGTTGTCCCATCCGCCCGAGACGTCACGTTCACGTTCCCCGCTCGGCAAGTCCCTTCGGGGACCTCGCTCGTACTCACCGTCGTCGGCGACTTCACGCTCGGAAGCGGTGAGACCTACGGCGTCCGGGCGGCCTCCGACCAACCGCGCCCCGCTGGCGGCGGGGTCGTCAGCGTACGCGACGCACCGAGCCCCCGGGTTGTCGGATATCTCGGGGCGATGCCTTCGGGCCCGCGAGTCGACGGGGGATTCGCGGAGTGGACCGCCCCCGTCGTCGATTCTGCGAACGACCCGGTCCCAACCAACAACCCGGATATCGACATCGTGGGGTTCGGATCGCAGCGGGTCAGCGCGACGACGTACCTCTACACCGACGTCACCGGACGGATCTTGACGGGGACGCCGGTGCCGGAACCGGCGAAGCCCGTTCCTCCGTCGAGCCCGCCGGCCGCGGACAGCGACCGGGACACGGTCCCGGACACGATTGATCCGATGCCGTTCGACTTCAACAACGATGGGGTCCCGGACGCTCAGACGTCCGGGGACTACGACGGGGACGGCATCATCGACTACGGCCTCCCCGGCGGGACGGACTACTGGCTGAACACGACCGTCCCGAGCACGTTCCCTGCTCCCTATGCTGGCCGCGCCGTCAGCGTGTACATCGGCCCGACGAACCGCCCGCCGCTCCTCGGGGACGACGTCCTCCGGATGTTCCTCGACGTGGACAACAGCACGTTCAGCGGTTACGCGATTGGTGGGGTCGGCGCGGACCGCCTCGTCGAGATCCGCGGGAAGGATGGCACGGTCACACAATCCGCTCTCCTCGCGTTTTCAGGGTCGTTCCCTGGAGAGTGGTCGTGGACCGCCGTTTCGCCCGTAACGGTCGCCCTCGGCTATCACGCAATCGAATTGTCGGTCCCCCTCACCGCGACGAACCTGTACGTCGAATCGGGGGATTTCTGGGGTTCGACCGACTCGACTAGCGCGGTGCCCGCGCTCGTTCGACAACTCTCCTCGTTCGACGTGGCGGCTTCGACGAGCCCGCTCTCCGTCCCGTGGGCCCAAGTCGGGCCCCAGCCGACGACGGTCATCGACCCGGGCTCGAGCGCCGTGACGACGAACTATAACCAGCAACGGAAGCTCGTCCGGGCGGGCGACGTCTCCGGCCAAACCGCGTGCGACGCGACGAACTCGGACGGGTGCTGGTACACGGTGTTCTCGGACCACCTCCTTGAGGAGAGCGCGACGGCCGCACCGCGGGGGCCGAAGGTCCAGAACGGGGCGGCGACGCTCGCCGCGGGGGATTCCACAGTCAATGTCACGATCACGTCCGTCATCACGGCACGGTCGTTCCTCCTCTTGAGCGCGCGGTTCAACAGCGCGCAGCCCCAGCAAAGCCAGATTAGCGGGACCCTCCTCGACTCGACGACCCTCCGATTCCAGCGCGTCGTCTCCACGGGAGCGCCTGCGATCACGATCGAGTGGTACCTCGCCGAGTTCCTCAGCGGCGTCTCCGTCCAGCGTGGGTCCGAGACGAACCCCGGCACGACCGTCAACGTCCCTCTCTCCGCCGTCGACGTGACGCGGAGCTTCCCAATCGTGACCTATCGATCCCAGGGGTCGACGTACGACGGGAACGACTTCATTAAGTCCAAGATCACGAACTCGACGAACTTGGAGCTCTCCCTGCAGGTCAGTGCGGGCGACCCGCTCTCCGTCGTCGAATGGCAGGTCGTCTCGTACGCCTCCGCGAAGGTCCAGACGGGGGACATCGCCTTCGCGACGGCCGATGGGAGTCGCACCGCGACATTCACCGCTGTGCCCACCTCTAAGGCGTGGCTCATGTTCAGCTACAACTCCGCGGACGGGACCGCCGCCAACATCGGTCAGAAGATGGTTCGCGGGGTCGTGACCAGTGGGAATACCCTGACGTTCGATCGAGACCTCACGGGTCAGGCGATGACCCTCACTTGGTATCTCGTGGAGTTCACGGACGACACTCGCGTTCAATCCGCAAGCGCGGCGTTCTCGAGCGGCACGACGCAGGTCGATGTATCGATCACGAGCGTGGATTCGACGAAGACAATCGCGTCTGCAGGGGCGATCCGCTACAACGGAGGCAAGACTCCGTACAATGCGGACGACAACCCCGGGACGGGGACGGTGACACTCGACCTGACATCCGCGACGAACCTGCGCTTGACGCGTGCCCTCACGGGCAGCCAGACCGCGGACGTGGGCTGGTTTGTCGTCGAGTTCGGCACCGTGACCACGGGCAGCCTAGTCGCCGGAATCTTTCCCACGGACGTCCAGACCTCAAACAACGTCTACGCGCAATACCGGGAAACGAACCCGAGCGTCGACCACACCTTCGTCGAGGTGACGACGGTCCAGTCGACGACGTCCAGCACCTACGTCGACATTCCCGGAGCCACGATTGGTTCCTCGTCGTTCACCGCGGGGCGGAAGTACCTCCTCGTGTTCACCGCGCAAGTGGCTTCTCCGCTCAGCGCGTCGCGGAGTGCGTACATCCAGACGCTTCACGGGTCGACTGTCTTCTCCGGATCGGAATTCTCGTTTCGCACGGACGACACCGCAGCCCGGTACGGCTACTACTGGTTCACCGTGTGGACGGCGGTGTCCGGGGAGGGTGTGAAGCTCCAGCATCACATCGAAGGGACCACCGTCCGTGTCGATACGGACCAGATCACGATGTTCAAGTTGGACTTGGGGGACCTGACCGAGAACACGGACTGGTCCTTCAATGAGAACACGGCGGGCGACACGATTGCCGGGACGACGTGGGATGGCCTCGCCTCCGTGACGTTCACGCCTTCCGCCGCGAGCAACTGGCTTGTGATGACGACGATGAGAGGCGACCCGGACTCCATCTCTGTCAACTACGAGTCGCGGATCGCGCGGAGCGGTGAGGCGACGGAGACCCAGCCCCTCACGACGTGGGAGGGAAACGACGCGACGAACGACCGCTATGTGCAGACCCTTTCCCGCGTGTTCTCACTGACGGCGGTGTCAAACACGTTCACGCAGGAATCCCGATGCGACGCAGCGTGCACGTACCCTCGTTCGTACTCCTCCGTGTTCGCGCTGAACCTGAACAAGTTCGAGGACTCGACGTCCGCGTGGACGGAGGCGCCGATCGCCCTCTCGACGACGAACTTCGCCACCCAAGTCCAGACCGCGGGCCTGACTCCGACGCGAGCCGCAAATGTATGGATCCTGGGGCAGTTCGCGGACGACGTCGACACGGCCGGAAACTTCCACCGGTTCCGCCTTCAGGTGGACAATGTGGACCAGCCTGGGACCCAGACCTCCGATGCGTACGCTCAGTGGGAGAACTGGGATACCAAGGATGAAGTGGTGTCGGCGATCCAGACCGTTGGGAACCTGGCCGTTGCGGCCCACACGTTCGACCTGGACGCGAGCCGGGAGGGCACTACGGCAAACGCGGAAGACCGTATGATTTTTGCCGTCTCGATGGTCCTCGCCAATGCCCAGAAGCTGGAGGTCCGGTATGATTGGTCCGGCATCGCGACGGGGAGCCCCGCGTACTCACTGAAAGTCGAGGCCCATCACACCGCGGGCGAAGATTTCCTCGTCCAGGTGCTCACGCCTCCGTCCACCTGGGCCACTCGAATCACGATCACGAAGACGACCGACGACGATTCCGTGCAGACATACACGCTCACAACCGCGGAGTTCAACGCCGGTGCCCCGTCGATCCGATTCGTCGGGAGTTCGGACGTCTCGGACCCGACATCGTCCGACTTGTATGTGGACTATGCCGTCGTCGCATCGATGGGCCAATGGGACCGCATCATCCTGATGCGCAGCTCGGACACGAGCGGCTCGACGTGGGGATCCCAGATCATCCTCGCGTCGGGTCGGACGGGGGACAGCGCGCTCCTCTTGGCGCGCGACTCGTCGGAACCGTCCATCGCGATCGACTCGGCCGGGTACCTCCACATCGTCTGGGTCGCCGCCTCGGCCGCCGGCGACCAGAGCACGCTGAACCTCGTCCGCTTCACGAAGACGACCGTCGCCTATCCCACGCAAAGCGACCTGGCGAACGCCGCGAACTGGCAGGCGGTGACGAACGTGGACGACGCCGACCCCGGCTTCATGCCGACGGTGTCCACGGACACGGGCAACAATCCGCATGTCGCATGGAGCGCGTCGAAGACGAGCGGGACTGTATACTACAAGAACCACGCCGGTGGGACCTGGCGGTCGACCGTCTCCTGGGGCACGACCTTCACCGGCCTCTCCGTGGACGTGTCGCCCCAGAACGACTACGTGAGCCTCGCCCGGTACTACGAGGCCGCGACGAACGAGATCCAGTACACCGTGTGCAAGGACCTCTCGACGAGCAACTGCGACGCGAGCGGCGAGTTCACGAAGTGGGACGGGACTGCCGGCGCCGACACCGTCGCGACGGCGGTAGAATCGGCCTCCTACCCGAGCCTCGCGACGACCTACGAGACGAACGGCGACCTGTGGGTGGCGTACGCGAAAGACGTCGACGGATCCACGCGGGCAATCTACGCCCGGTTCCTCGATTATCCGAGTTCGGGATGGCAAGCCGCCGAGACGGTGGACTCGCTGACGAACACGATCTTCACGAAGCCATCGATCGGGATCGACAAGAACAACGATGTCCACGCCCTCTATGTCGCGACCTCCGGACCCCAGCTCTACTACAAGTCGAGGATCGGAGGAAGTTGGGGAACCCGGACCGCCGTGGACACGGCCTCCGACAACCCGACGATCCTCCTCCGCGCGCCGAACGATGCGACATACGGGCTCGATACCGCCGGGCTCTACTGGAAGACGACGACTTCGGAGACGTACTTCTACTACGTTCCGATTCCGGAATTCGGCGAGGCCCTGCTCCCAATCGTCGGCTCGGTCTGCGTCATCATCCTCTTCGGATTCCGTTCTCGCGCGCGGAAAGTGTCTCGCGCACGTTCGCTGAGCCCCGAGGCCCCGACGCCGTAGGACTTCGGACGTCCGATTCGTGCCTGTCGGAGAGGATGTCCCCCGGCAGTAACAGCGCGTGTCACGGCCAAGCGATGCTCACTCGACGCCCTGACCCTTGCCGAGGGATTGTTGGACGCCGCGTTGTCCCCCTGTCACGGAGCGCCTCGAACGCGAGGCTATCGAGGAGGGACCCATACGACGCCCTCTCCCGGCTTGCATCGCGCATCACGGGTCCGCGCG
>DASPZJ010000015.1:0-44479 GCA_035636315.1 Thermoplasmata archaeon | reverse complement strand
GCCGCCGGCGTCGTGCACGACCTCCGCGACTTCGAGCACGTGTTCCTCGAAGATGCCGAGCGTGTTCGGGTTCGTGAGCATGAACGCGAGGGTCTTGTCGCCCGATGCGGCCTCGAGCGCCTTCAGGTCGACGCGGCCGTCCTTCGAGGGGATCTCGACAATCTCGAAGCCGAGCATCCCGGCGGACGCAAAGTTCGTCCCGTGTGCGGTGTCCGGCAGGATGACCTGATGCCGCTCCTCCCCGCGGTCGCGATGGTACGCCTGCGCGAGGAGGAGGCCCGTGTGCTCCCCTTGCGCGCCGGCCGCGGGCTGGACGGTGACCGCGTCCATGCCGGCGATCCGCGCGAGCATGTCCTGGAGCTCGTAGAGCAGCCGCAGGGCACCCTGCATCGTCGTCTCGTCCTGGTCCGGATGGATGCGCGCGACGGTCGGGAGGGCCGCGAGTTCTTCCGTGAACTTCGGGTTGAACTTCATCGTGCACGAGCCGAGCGGGTAGAAGCCCGTGTCGATCCCGAAATTCATTTGCGAGAGCCTCGTGTAATGCCGTACGACCTCGTGTTCGGGGAGGTTGGGGATCCCGAGCCGGTCCCGGCGGAGCTTCGGCGGCACGAGGTCCGTGAGGTCGACCGCCTCGTCCGGCGCGGATCGCTTCTCGAGGAGGAGAGGCTCGTCCCAATGCGCTTGGCGGAAGGTCACGCGACCGCCTCCAGGGCGTGGAGCAGGCGGTTCACGTCGTCCGCCTTCTGACGTTCCGTCGTCGCGAACAGCGCCGCGTCCCTCAGCTCGGGGAGTTGCCGGACGAGCGGCATCCCTCCGTGGACGCCGCGGGCCAGGAGGCCCCGGTGGACGGCCGAGTAGTCGCCCTTGTACCGTACGACGAAATCGTTGAAGTGCGCCCCGTTGAAGACCGGGGCCGTGAAGCCGGGGATCTTGTCGATCGACGCCGCGAGGTCCTTCGCCCGCCGGATGTTCTCCGCCGCCAGGCGTCGCAGCCCGTTCGAACCCTGGACCGCCAGGAACGTGGCCGCCGCGACCGCCAGGAGGGACTCGTTCGTGCAGATGTTCGACATGGCCTTCTCCCGTCGGATGTGCTGTTCCCTCGTCTGGAGGGTCATGCAGAACGCGCGGTGGCCCTTCACGTCGCGCGTGAGGCCGATCACCCGGCCGGGCATCTTCCGCACGTGCTCCTGCCGACACGCGAAGATCCCGAGGAGCGGACCGCCGCAATTCACCGGGGTGCCGAGGGACTGGCCCTCTCCGATCACGATGTCGGCGCCGAAGTCCCCCGGAGGCCGCACGACCGCTTGCGCGATCGGATTGACGCCGACGACGAATACGGCTCCGGTGAGGGCGCGGATTTCCGCGAGCTGTTCCTCGAACCGACCGAGGAAGTTCGGATTCTCCACGTACACGCCGCAGACGGCGGGGGAGAGTGCCGCCTCGAGCTTCCCGAGGTCGAGCATGCCGGTCCCCCGATCGTAGTCGACCTCGCGCGCCTCGACGCCCGTGCCGTTCAGGTAGTTCGCGAGGACGGCTTTGCGGTTGTGCCGCAACGCCCGCGGTACGAGGAAGACGTTGCCGCCGTGGATGCGGTGCGCCATCCGCGCCGCTTCCCCGAGCGCGGTCGACGCGTCGTACAGCGACGTGTTCGCCGCGTCCATCCCGGTGAGTTCGCAGACCAAGCTCTGGTACTCCCAGAGCGCCTGAAGCAGGCCTTGGCTGACCTCGGGCTGGTACGGCGTGTACGCGGTGTAGAACTCGGACCGCGACGTGATCGCGCGGACGCTCGCGGGGACGAAGTGGTCGTACAGGCCGCCGCCGAGGAAGGTCGGCATCTCGGCCATCGTGCGGTTCGCGGACAGGAGCGAGGTCACATGCCGGACGACGGTGAGTTCCGCGAGGCCGTCCGGGAGGTCGATCTTCGGGATGCGGACGGCGGCCGGGATGTCCGCGAAGAGATCATCGATAAGCTGCAAGCCCATCGCTCGGAGCATCTCGTCCTCGTCGGAGGGCATGCGGGTTCTGCTGAGAGAGGTGCCCCTTTAAAGGGTTTGGCATCGACGTGCGGGTCACGGCGCCGCCGCGCCGAGTCGCGTGAAGTCCCGGACGAGCCGCAAGCCAGATCCCGCTTCGATGATTGCCGCGGACCCGAACGCGATTGAGTCCTTGTAGCTCTCCGACGGGCGGTCGCCCTTGAGTTCCGAGAGGACGAGGGAGAAGAGGGTGCCGTGACCGGATACCGCGACGACGCGTCCGGGGTTGTCCGAGCCGATCGACTCGAGGCATGTCCTCGCGCGGGTCGCGGCGCTGCCGAGGGATTCTTTCGAAGGCGGCAGGTAATCGAGGTCGGCCCACGCGCGAGTCTCGAGCTCCTTGAACTCCGGTTGCGAGATTCCGGATTCGTCGGGGGCCCATTCTCTTAGACATGGTCGCTTCAAGATCGGGACGCGGAACGATTCGGAGAGGACGATCGCGGTCTCGATGCTCCGGCGCAAAGGGCTCGCATAGATTCGGGTCGGAGGTGCTGCGGGCCATGCCGCCACGAGCGCCTCGATCTGTCGGCGGCCGCGGTCGGAGAGGGGAGCGCGGTCGAAATTGGATGTGCCGAGAGGGCGCACGATTTCGCCATGACGCAGGAGGACAAGTGTCGCGTGCATCGGAATTCATCCACCCGAGACGACGCCGATCACGCGAATCCGCTCACCATCGCGGAGGGGTTCATCGATCGGGATCGGGATGTCGCCTCGGACGAGGAGGTGCGCGTCCGGCGGCAGCCGCAAAGCCTTCAAGAGATCCTCGCCGGTCGCATCCGACTCCAAGGCCACGGCGACCTCCGTTCGGCGCGGAACGAGCTCGGCGACGACCTGCACGATGCGGACCGAGGGCGGCGCCGGTCTTAAGCGTTCCTTCCTTCGCCGCCAGGTCGGAAACGCTTATCCGAGGCCTCGTTCTCAGGATGAACGACTGCCCAGGTCGCCTAGCCCGGTAGGGCGGCGGTCTCGAAAACCGCTGGGTTACCCCTCGCAGGTTCAAATCCTGCCCTGGGCGCTCCGCCCACAGACCCGGGTGCCAATTTCGACATTATCGGTCGTCACGGTACGACCTATCCTTGAGAGCGCCTGGCTCCGCTTGCCGATCTAGGCGGGCCGATACGTTGCCGACGTCGGCGCCTCGGAGCAACTGGCCCCTAGTCGTTGAGATGGTCGTGAACCCGGAATACGTTTCCGAAGGGGTCCCAAACGATGCCTGAATTGGTCGAAGACCGCTTCACGCGGACGCCATGCGATTCGAGGAGGCCGGCTGCTTTCGCGAAGTCTGCCACATGGAACTCGAACGGGGTGTCTTCTCGCTCGGGACCATACGCGACCTTGGCGAGTTTCTCTGTGCGCCACAGGGTGACTTGGCCTCCAGGGACCTCGATCACGGTCCAGACGGGACTGCCCTTCCCCACGACCTGAAATCCCAGGAGGTCCCGGTAGAAGGCGAGGGCTTTCGGCATCTCGTCGACCGGCAGGATGAGGTGGCCAATATCCTGAATGACTGCCATGGTACGTGCATCCCTGAGAACCCATATGAATCCGCGGAACCCGATGGGGCGTTCGGCCCTTGCGAATCGCCTCCCTGCGGTGCTCGTACCTGTCTCGGGAGATTGGAAAGTCACTGTCTCCGCGGCCAGGCCTGAGTCGCCCCTGATGGGGATGCGAAGGCATCAGGGGAGGTGCGTGTCGAACCACCGCAAGTACGCCTGGAGGCGCGCGACCCGGTGTTTCGGCTTTCCCGCTCGCGACAGATCGTGATTCTCCTTCGGGAAGAGGACCATCTCGGCCTCTTTGCCGTAGTACTTCAGGGCGGTGAAGAACTGGATTGCCTCGACGTGCCAGCAACGCAAGTCCTCGAGGGAGTGGACGAGCAAGAGGGGCGTCGTCACGTTCTTGACGTAGCGCAGCGGAGACTTCGCCAGCGTGGTTTCCTCGTCGTCCCACGGGTCCACGCCCGTCTGGTCGCGTCCGAAATACGGGCCGATGTCGCTCGTCCCCCAAAAGGTCCACCAGCTCGAGATCGAGCGGTCCGTGACCGCCGCCTTGAAGCGGTCCGTGTGGGTCACGACCCAATTCGTCATGAAGCCGCCGTAGGAGCCGCCGGCGACCGCGAGCCGTTTGGCGTCGATGAACGGATAGTGGGCGATCGCGTAGTCGACGGCCTCCATGAGGTCCTGGTAGTCCCGTTCGCCGTAGTGCTTGCGGAGGTCCGCGAACGCCTCCGTGTATCCGTCGCTCCCGCGCGGATTCGTGAACAGGACCGCGTATCCCTTGGCGGCGAACACCTGGAACTCGTGGAGGTAGCTGTAGCCGAAAGCGGTCTTGGGCCCGCCGTGCACGTACAGGATGGTAGGGACCTTCCCCCGCTTCGGCGGTTGGAGGATCCAACCCTCCACTTCTGCGCCGTCGCTCGCGCGGAAGGTGAAGTGCTCCGATTTCCGGATTGCCAATTTGGCTCCCATCTTTTCATTGAACGACGTCATCTTCCGTGTTTCGTTCTCGAACCGATACAACTCCGGGAGAGACATCGCCTCCATCCCGGTGAAGATCACCGACCGGTCGTTCGCCTGGAACGCCTCGACGCACCGCTCGCCGCCGACGAGGAGGTCCGCCCGTCGGCTCGCCACGTCGAACGAGTAGAGATGCACCCCGCCGCCCTCCGCCGCGACGAAGTAGATGCGGTCGCCGACCCACTTCGGATCGGCGCTCACCCCGCCCATGCGGACGTCGCAGTTCAGGCTATTCGAGAGGTTCCGATCCATCGAATCGAGGCGCGCCAGCGTGCCACCTTTCGCGTCGACGATCCAGAGGTGTTCGTGAGAGGCAAATCCCCGCGGAAGGTCGTCCCCGCGCAGGACGAGGCGCCGGTCATCCGGGGACCAGGCGACGCTCGCGATCTCCATCGTGTGCTTCGTCAACAGAGTCGTCTTACCCGAGGCGACGTCGAGAACGAACACGTCCTGGAGGTAGGGCCGCAGATCCTCCGTCTGCGCGACGTACGCGATGCGCTTCCCGTCGTGCGACCACGCCGCCTTCGTGACGTCGACCTCGCCTTTCGTCAGCTGCTTCACGGCTTTCGTCGCGAGGTTCAGGAGGAAGACGTGCTTGCGGAGATTGTAGATGAAGCCCCTGTCGTTGAACCAGAAGTTGATGCGGCGAATCGTGCGGACGTCCTCATCGTCCTGGCCCACGTTCGACAGGAAGAGCACCCGTTTGCCGTCCGGCGACCAGACGGGGGCTTCGATTCCTTCCTTGCGGCGGAGTAGGAGCTTGGCGGCTCCGCCGTTCGTCCGGATCACGTAGAGCGCGTTTCCTTTGTCCTCCTTCCCCAAGCCCCGTTTCGACGTGAACAGGATCCGCTTCCCATCGGGGGAGACCTTCGGGACGCCGTCCTTGCCGCTGGTCGTGAGCCGCCTCGGGGCCTTCCCGTCGAGCGGGACGATCCAGATGTTGCCCTCGTATTCGTCCTTGTCCAGGCGGGCCCGGTGCACCGAGAGGGCGGCGAACGTCCCGTCGGGGGCGAGGCTCGGTTCGGAGAGCATCGAGTAGGCGGCGAGATCCTCGGGTTGGATGGCCTTGGCCATGCGGAGGGCGAGCTCGCCGTGTGCAATAAATTCTGTCCCGTGCCCGCAAGGCTCATCGCCCCCGCCGACTTGTCCCCGAGGTGATGGCCGCTCCCTTCGGCAAGCTCGCCTACCTTTACGTCGGCACCGGCGACCTCGATCGGGACCTCGAATACTACACGAAGATCCTGGGAGGCAAGCTCCTCTGGAACTATCATGAGTTCGGCGCGAAGGTCGCGTCCGTGCGTCTCTCCGACGGGCCGCAGTACCTCCTCGCGGACCACCGCCACGCGCCGTCCGTGTTGCCGATTTTCGAGGTCGAGGACCTCAAGACGACCGCGAAGGGCTTACGATCCCGCGGTTGGAAGTCGGAGGGGCGCTCGTTCGAGATCCCTCCGGGACCGTGCTTGCTCTTCAAGGATCCGAGCGGGAACGAGCTCGCGATCTTCGAGAACGTGCGACCCGGTCTGATGGAAGGGTCTTTCGGGGATGCAGGCATTCGGCGGTCCGGTCGGAAGTGAGGGACCTTCCATGTTCGAGCACCCGAACGCCACGTTGGTCAATCACCTCTACGACGCCTTCGACGCCAAGGATAGCGAGAAGCTCAAGAAGCTGATCGCCGAGGACGCTGTGTGGTACGTGCCCGGTTCGACACCGATTTCCGGGGAGCACCGAGGTCACGCTGCGATCTTCGCGTATTTCCAGAAGCTCGTGGAGCTTAGCGGGGGCACCTTCCGCGCGGAGCTTGTCGACATCTTGGCGAGTGACATGCACGCGGTGGCCCTCGCAAGTGCGACCGGGACGCGCGGCGATCGCACGTTCGAGGGCAGCTACCTGCTCCTGATGCGGATCGAGAACGGGCGGATCATCGAGGCGCGACTCTTCAACGACGATCCGGCGGCCTTCGAGGCGTTCTGGGCCTAGGGGCGCTGAGCACCCTGTCGTCCCGCGGGACGTGTGACCACGCCGCGTGGAACCCGCTCAACATACACCGCCGAGGCGATGGGAGGCCCATGTTGGCAGATCTGCAGAATGCGTACATCGGGGCGGTGGAACGGGCGGGAGAGAGCACGGTCAACGTGAGCACGGCGCGAGGCCCGTACGGACCGCCGTTCGGTCCGTGGCCTCGGCGGGGGATCGGTTCCGGCGTGATCCTTGACGACCAGGGGCATATCCTCACCACCCACCACGTGATCGACGGCGCGGACAAGGTGATCGTCGCCTTCAACGACGGACGGGTCCTCAGTGGCACGGTCGTCGGCGGGGACGAGGAGACCGACGTCGCGGTCGTCCGGGTGGACGGGAAGGACTTCCGGCCCGCGGACTTCGCGAACTCGGACGAACTCAAGGTGGGCCAGCCCGTCCTGGCGATCGGCAATCCGCTCGGGCTGCCCGGCGGACCGACGGTCACGTCGGGCGTGGTCAGCTCCCTCCGGAGGAACTTGACCCGCTGGCCCGGGGACGGATTGCCCGTCATCCAGACGGACGCCGCCGTGAACCCGGGGAACAGCGGCGGGCCGCTCGTGGACCTGCGGGGCCGCGTCGTCGCGATCAACACGGCGACGATCCCGTTCGCGGAAGGCATCGGCTTCGCGATCCCGATCAACGCGGCGCTCGGCGTCGCCCGCCAGATCCTGGAGCACGGGCACGTGCAGCGGCCGTGGCTCGGCGTCGCCGGGTACGACGTGAGCCGCCGCCTCGCGGCGTACTACGGGATCACGAGCCGGAGCGGCGTGTTCCTCGCGGAGATCACCGGCGGGTCTCCGGCGCAGGCGGGCGGCCTCCAGGTTGGAGACGTGATCACGACCCTGGGCGGTCGGGCTCTGAGCGGGATCGGCGACCTCGTCGACGCGCTGCGAGAGCGGGCGATCGGCGACGCGATCGAGATCGACGCGGAGCGACGCGGCGAGCGGATCCGCGCTCGAGTGACGCTCGCATCCCGCCCGTACTGAGTCGGATACGGAGCCCAACAACCTCAAGTACGGAGGGCTCATCGCCGATCGGTGATGCGGCCCTCCCACCCGGAAGTCTGCCCGAATTGCGGCAAGCTCACGTGGAACTGGCAGTACTTGTCCGTCCGCGTGTGGATCGAGTGCGAGCACTGCGGGTACAAGGACAGCGTGAGCAACACGCCCGTCCACGGGGCGAACACGGACAGCACGAGCCGCAAGCCCATGCCGACGCGTCCGTGACCCCTGACCTTTGTGGGCCCGGTCCTCGCAACGGAGAAATAGACCGGGGGCGCTCCTCCCGGACGGATGTTCGGGACGCTTCAGGTGAGACCCGGCCTCCGGGTGGACGGGCAGGTTGCGGCCCCCCTGTCGGGCGGGTTCCTCGGCCTCCTGATTGCGATATGTCTGCTCACCCTCGTCCTGGTCATCCTGGTCGCCATCTGGATGTATCGAGATGCCCAGAGCCGCAGGATGGACGGAACGGTCTGGGTCGTCCTCCTCGTCCTTGCGAGCGTCTTCGGCTGGCTCCTCGGGCTCACGATCGTGACGGTCATCTACCTCGTCGTCCGCGGGAACCACCCGATCGGCGGCGGCTATCCGGTCGGATTCGGTCCGTATCCCGGAGCCGCATATCCTCCCGCTGCCCCGTGTCCCGTCTGTGGGAGTCCGACGGTTTGGTACCCGCAATATCAGCGATGGTACTGCCCCCGCTGCGCGGAATATCGGTGAGGCTCGGCGCTCGACGCCTCAGGAAATCGGCCACTGATAGGTGATGTACAGGACGATCGCCGCGAGGCCGATGCACAGCGCGACGACGACCCAGGGCGGGATCTTCAGCGCCTTCTCGTCCTCTTGGTCGAAGTAGCGGATCAGGCCGGCGGCCGAGTGGAAGCCGGAGTCGCGGTCCTTTGCCATGCTCGCCCGTCTCGATGGAGGGTCGACGCTAAAACCTTTCGCACGCGCGCCCGCAGAGGATTAATACGCAGCGCCTGGATGGCGCCCCTCGGAAGCGATCCGTGGCCGAGGCCGGCATCGTGTACATCGGGAAGAAGCCGACGATGAACTACGTGCTTGCGGTCGTCACCCACTTCAACGGGGGTTCGCGGGACGTGATCGTGAAGGCGCGCGGCCGATCGATTTCCCGCGCGGTCGACGTCGCGGAGATCGTTCGCGGCCGCTTCGTCCCGGAGGCGCGTGTCCGCGATGTGCGCATCGCGACGGAGAAGGTCACGTCGGAAGCGGGCCGCGCGACGAGTGTGAGCAGCATCGAGATCGTGTTGTCGCGGTGACGGGTGCGCGGCAAAGGCATTTATCGTACTTTCCGCTAGCCGTCGCCGCATGTCGCCGATTGAGGTGCTGCTGCTCCTCGCCCTCGCCGCGTTCCTGGCGGGGATCGCCGGCTCGTTTCTGGGCATCGGCGGGGGCGTATTCCTGATTCCCTTCATGACCCTCGCCTTGGGGATCGACATCAAGGTCGCGATCGCCACGAGCCTGATCGGTGTCATCGCGACGTCCTGCGGCGCCGCGTCCGTGTACGTGCGGGATCACCTCACGAACCTGCGGCTGGCAATGTTCCTGGAGGTCGCGACGACGCTGGGCGCGATCGTCGGCGCGGTCGTCGGCCTCCTGCTGCCGGCCCCCTACCTGTTTGGCGTGTTCGCGGCCGTCGTGGCGTACGCGGCGGCTGCGATGGCACGCACCCGCGAGACCGCGAAGGACCGGGCCTACCAGGCGGGCGAGGAGTCTCCCCTCGCGACCCGGCTGGCCCTGGGGAGCGTGTATTTCGATCAGGAAGACCAGGGCGTCTACCGCTACCGGGTCGATCGTCCGGTCGCGGGCTTTGGCATCAGCGCGACGGCGGGCCTGTTCTCCGGCCTCCTCGGCGTCGGAGGCGGCTTCATCAAGGTCCCCGCGATGAACATGCTCATGCGCGTGCCGATGAAGGCCGCGGTCGCGACGAGCAACTTCATGATCGGCGTCACGGCCGCGGCGAGCGCGTTCATCTACTACTCCCAGGGATGGGTGAACCCGAACTTCGCCGCGATGGTGATCGTCGGGGTCTTCACCGGCTCGAACCTCGGCACCCGGGTCCTGATCCGGTCAAAGGCCCAGCGGGTCCGCTTCGTCTTCTCGATCTTCCTCGCGGTGATTGGCATCCTCATGGCGATCCGGGCGGCGGGCATCGTGGTGAACGTATGATGCATCCGCGCGCCGGCCTGAAGGCCGTCCAGCATCGCATCGGGGCGTTGCGTCGGGCGGTCGTCGCGGAGGTCGAGGATACGAACCGCCTCATCTACCATATCCTCCGGGGCGGCGTCGTCGTCTCGGTCTCCTTCATCCTGTTCGCGTTCATCCTCCGCGGGCTCGGCGGACCGGACATCCCGCCGAAGTCGATCTCCGTGCGAAACCTCGTCCCCGAGCTGGTCCGCTTCACCCCCGCGGGCTACCTGAACCTCGGGATCCTGCTGATGATCTTCACCCCGGTGGCCCGCGTCGTCCTGAGTTTCCTCTCCTTCGCCGAGGACCGTGACCGGACGTACGTCGCGGTGACGGCGATCGTCCTCCTCAATCTGCTCGTGAGCGTGTTCCTGCTGGCGTGAGCCTTTAAGCCGCCCGGCCTTTGCGGAGGCCCGTGGACGAGGTCCTCGCCGCCGGACGTCCGGTCGATTGGTCGAAGCTCGGCGAGCGGGCGCTCTGCGACGCCTGCCTCGGCCGCCTCTTCGGCAAGGTCGGTCACGGGCATACGAACAACGAGCGGGGCCGGGCGATCCGCGAGGTCGCCGGCCACGCCGACGGACCGTGCTGGGTGTGCGCGGGGCTGACGGCCCGCTACGACGCCCTCGCGGACCTCGTCGCGCGAAAGCTCGAGCCCTGGGAGTACGACACCTTCCGCGTCGGCTCGCGAATCGATCCGGAGGTCTCCGCCCGGGAGGAGTCGCTTTGGTCCGACCTCGCGCTCCCCGGGCCGGAGCCGCTGAAAGCGGAGGTGAACCGGGAAGTCGGGAAGCGCGTCTCCGAGGCCGTCGGCAAGGAACCGGACCTAGCCGCGCCCGACATCGTCGCGGTCCTCGATCCCGCCTTCGACCACGTGGACTTGCAGGTGAACCCGCTCTATCTCCGGGGCCGCTACCGCAAGCTCGTCCGGGGGGTTCCCCAGACGCGCTGGCCGTGCCGGCGCTGCATGGGCAAGGGATGCGCGCGATGCGGCGGGACCGGCAAGATGTACCCGACGAGCGTCGAGGAGGTGATCGCGGCGGAGGTCATGCGGGAGTCCGGCGGCACCGGCCACGCGCTGCACGGCATGGGCCGCGAGGACGTCGACGCCCGGATGCTCGGACGGGGCCGCCCGTTCATCGTCGAGATCAAGGAGCCCCGCCGCCGGCACCTCGACCTCGCCTCGGCGATCGCCCGCATCGACGCGTCGGGCATCGTCGAGGTCGACGGGCTCGGTCCCGCGCGCGGCGCCGACGTCGTCGGGTTGAAGGAGGATCGCGCGGCGAAGACGTACCGCGTTCTCTTCCGGACGGTCCCTCCCGTCGGGGAAGCAAAGCTTAAAGGGGCCCTGCCAGTTTTGGTGCTGGAGCCGATCGCCCAACAGACCCCCGAACGGGTCGTTCACCGGCGTGCGGATACCACGCGGCATCGACGCATCTTGGCGGCCGAGGTCGTCCGGGTCGACGGAGACCGCGCGGAGATACGCGTGACGGCGGAGGCGGGGACCTACATCAAGGAGTGGGTCCACGGGGACCGCGGACGGACGTCGCCGTCCCTCGCGGAACGGCTGGGGGTGGCCTGCGAGGTGATCGAGCTCGACGTCTTGGACGTCCACGACGACCGGTGAGCCGATGGTGAAGGCCTCGAAAGGGATCATGGAGAAGACGCGGCAGAAGTTCCGCCGCAGCCCCCGCGAGCGCGGGCTCTCCCCGATCACGCGGTCGTTCCAGACGTTCGAGGACGGCGAACACGTGACGATCGTCATCGACTCGAGCGTCCAGCGCGGCTGGCCGCACCACCGCTTCCACGGCATGACCGGCACGGTCGTCGGGCGGCGCGGCGGCTCGTTCCTCGTCGACGTGCGGTTCGGGGGCAAGATCAAGCAGGCCGTGGTCCGGCCCGAGCACCTGAGGCGGGCGTAGGAGGGGGATCATGGAGGAAGTGTTCGTCTCCCTGGCCGAGCTGAAGGTCATCCTCGAGAAGGAGAAAGGGGCCCGCGGCGAGCTCAACCCGGAGCAGCAGTACTCCCTCTCCCACGCGTTGCTGTTCGCCCGCGTCCCCGCGGACAAGGTCCCCCCGATCGTGAAGGAGCTCATGGAGATCCCCATGATGTCGCCCTTCAACGCGGTGAAGATCGGCGACCTCATGCCGAACCACATGGACGACGTCCGGGCGATCTTCGCGAAGGAACGATTCGCCCTTTCGAAAGAGGATGCGGAGAAAGTCCTCGAGATTGTGGGGAAGTACCGCTGACGAGGCGAGTCGCATGGAAGATTACGCCCGCATCCTCGACTACTTACCGCAAGGTCATCCGGATCAGTCGAAGTTCCACCGCGAGCCCCTCGCCTACGCGCTCGGCGTGGACGAGTTCAAGCTGTTCGAGCTCGTGCCGAAGGAAGGGGTCGCCTTGTCGATCGGACAGCGGGTGTACATCGGCAAGGAGGTCGACCAGCGGGCCGAGGTCCTGCACGTCAAGAGGCGCGTGGGCCACGAGGAGCTGACGACGGCCGCGCAGAAGGAGTTGCCGTTCGTGATCCAGGAGACGGTCAAGGAGAAGGAGGCGAAGTTCGTCGACTTCTTCAACCGCGCGCAGGCCATCACAACCCGCTTCCACATGCTCGAGCTCCTGCCCGGCCTCGGAAAGAAGACGATGTGGGCGGTCCTCGAGGAGCGGAAGAAAGGTCCGTTCAAATCGTTCCAGGACCTCGAGCAACGAGTCGCGAGCGTCCACCACCCGGAGAAGCTCGTCGCGAAGCGGATCGAGATGGAGATCTCCGACCCGTCGCAGAAGTACCGCCTGTTCGTCGCCCGTTAGGCAGCTTTCGTCAGTGCCTTCTCGATTTCCCGAACGTCGTGGGACGAAAGGCCGAGCTTCTTCCGCAACGCTTCGAGGAGCTCCCGTTCTTCGTCCGAGATCGGGCCCCCTTCGAGGGCCTCGACGGCGACCGCCCGGTAGATGCCCGTCCGATTCTCGAGGACCTCTTCCAGCACCTGGCTCTCGATCCGTTCCTGTTCTTCCCTGGAGATCCCGAGGTTGTCCCGCAGCTGCTCGACGAGCAGGCGCTCCGTCGCCGTCACGCGGCCGTCCTTCCACGCCGTCATGACGGCGCGCGTGTACTCCTCGAGTCGCTTCACGCGCTCGTCCATCGCGCGCTTGCGGCGATCGTCGATGCCCTCGAGGGACTCGAGATCAAGCTCGTCGACGTTCATCGCCTCGCGCACGATGTCGGACAACGTCAGGTGGACGGACGTCGCGCCGTCGATCTCCGCCAAGGTCATTTCTTTCGTCACGCCGGCGATCTTGATCGGCACGCGGACGCCCGAGACCCGCTCCTTGATCCCCATCGCCCGCTCCCACCCCCGAGGCGCGAGGTAGTACGCGAGCATGCGCTGCTTCTCGCCTTCGATGTGCGCCTTCGTCTCGACGAGCAAGCCGTCGCGGACCATCTCATCGAGGTAGCGCGACAGATGCTTGCGCTGCACGCCCGCGGCGAAGGCGATCCCTTTCTGGGTGAGCGCCTGCGGCAGCACGTATCGCTCCTCGGTGTTACGGAAGTCGGAGAGGTAGAGGAGGATGCGGTCTTCCGTCCCGAGTGCGAGCGGCGAATCCGGCTTCACGGCCCGGGAACGTTTCGCATAGCGGATAATCCTTCGCGTGGTCCGATTCGCGGAGCCGGTCGGCACCTTCTTAAAGGCTCTTCGGACTCGGTCGCCTGCCTTGCTGACGCTCCCGATGCAGCCGCCGTCTCCGCAGTTCGGCGCCCTCTTCGATGCGGACACGCGGGCGGCGATCGCGAGCGGCCTCTGCGTCTCGTGTCGCGGCGCGAAGCTCCTCTGCGGCAAATCGCGTTGCCCGATCATGGTCCGTTGGGATTCCATGATGAAAACCGCCCCGATGATCGACCGGGTGGACTTGGACGGCTCCTCCCCGCCCGGCGTGTTCGTCGGCCGGTTCGGCTACCCGAAGGTCTTCGTCGGGCCGCTCGTTCCGCCGGTCCACGGCGATACGCAGATCCTCGATTTACCGGAGGACTGGGTCGGCCTTCCGCTAGACGACATCGTGAGGTTCCGGTCGCAGCTCGTGCGCGGCATGCATCGGGTGCACGTGATGGACGTCGAGCGGGGCGGCCGCCTCGTCGACTCGACGCGGGAGCTCGCCCTCGCGACGTCGCCCGCGGAAGTCGAGGCGGGTTTCAGCCGCAGACCCCATGGTCGCGTCATCCTGGACGACAACGTGCAACCGTTCGGGCCGTCCGCGCCGCTGACGCGACTCGATGTCGGTACCCTGAAAGTCGACGCGGCCCTCGACCGCGCATACTCGGACACGGATCTGAAGGCGAGAGACGCCGTCCTCGACCTGTTCGACCGGCGGGTCCCGGTCTCCAAGATCCAGCGGGCGTTCAGCGTCGGCGCCTTCGGCATCGAGAAGGACCGCCGCTTCGTGCCGACGCGGTGGTCGATCACGGCCGTCGACGATACGATTGGAAAGACGCTTCGCGAACATGTCAAAGCGTCGCCGCTGATCAACGAAATCCGCGTGTACGAGGCGGTCGGATACGACGACCGATTCCTCGTCGTCATGGTCCCACGGCCCTGGCGGTACGAGCTGATCGAGGCCTGGTATCCGAACACTCTGTGGAACCCGCTCGGGCGCGAGGTCGTGATGTTCGGGGACCACGAGGGCTTCGAAGGCCGTACCACGTACGCGAGCATCGGCGGCTGCTACTACGCCGCGCGCCTCGCGGTCGGGGAGGCGTTGATCCGGGAGCGGCGGCAGGCCGCGACGGTCATCCTACGCGAGACGCATCCCGGATACATCATGCCGATCGGCGTCTGGAACGTCCGCGAGCACGTGCGGGAGGCCCTTCGCCGACGGCCCGCCGTCTTCGACACGATGGCCGCGACCCTTTCCCATCTCCGGACGCGGCTGGACATCCCGATGGAGCGGTACGTCCGAGTGAGCGAGGTCCTCAAGCACGTCCTCTATCAGCGGACGTTCGACGACTTCGTCCCGCTTGATTCGGGTCGCCTCGCGATTCCGGCCTCGCAGGCTTAAGGCCGTCGGGGCGCTTCCGGAATGCCGTGCCCGCATCGACGGAATTCCCAAAGGAACCCGTCCCCGCGGTCGGCGCCCTCGTCTTCCGCGGGGAAGAGGTCCTCCTCGTGAAGCGCGGCACCGAACCGAACAAGGGGCTATGGAGCATCCCGGGCGGCGTCCTCGAGGTCGGCGAGACGGTCGAGGAGGCGGCGGTCCGCGAGACGCGCGAGGAGACGAACGTCCTCGTGCGACCGCGGAACGTGTTCGGCGTCAGCGATTACATCGAGAGGGACCGGTCCGCCGTGCGCTGGCACTACGTTCTGATCGATGTCCTGTGCGATTACGTCAGCGGAGAACCGTTCCCGGCGACGGACGCCGAGAACGCCCGCTTCATCCCGCTTCGAGAACTCGGGGAGTACGATCTGGCCCCCGTCGCCCTCGAGGTCGTCCAGGCCGCCGCGAAGGAACGCGGGGGCGGGTCGCCGTCGGGCACGTGCTGAGCGGCGAAACCTCTTGTGGGGTCCTTCGCATTCGCGTCTCGTGGACGTTCCATCGGGCATCGCCCGCAAGATTCGGACGATCCTCGATGTGCAAGACGTCCCGATGACTCCGCCCGCTCGCCGCGGAGGTCGCAGCTGGCTCCTGCATCCCCGCCGGCTCGAGGTCCTGCTCGCCGCCGCCGCGTACCCGGGCTTGCACCTGCGGTCCGCGTCGCGGCTCCTCCTTCAACCGCTTCCGTCGCTCCGGTACCATGTGGAGAAGCTGGTGGACCAGGGATTCATCGAATGCCGCCGATACGGCGGGCGCACCGCCCTCTTTGCATCGGGCATGTATCCTCGGACCTCCGAACGGTTCCTGGTCGCGTGGGAGGACCCCATCGACCGCGCGATTCTCCTCGCGCTCGGCGGAAGGCGGACGACCGGAGCAGATTTGGTTGCCGAAGCGGCCCGCCTCGCGCTTCCGACCGTCATGGTGCGGCTCCGGCGACTCGCCGCCATCGGCGCCGTTGGGTTCAATCGGGACGCCGTACCCCGCGTCTCCTTGACGAAGCCGTGGCGCGCGTTCGAGCGGGAATGCCACGCGCGGACCGGCGCCCGCCTCGAATGCTTCGTCGGTCTACTGGAGCGGGACTACCTCCACCCGGCCGCCGAGCCCTTGGACCGCGGACGCGTGGGAATCACGGTCGACGGGCCGCGCTCCCGGATCCGATTCGTCCTGCCGCTCGATCCGATCGCCCGAGGGTAGGATTTCTCGGAACTCCGTCGATACGTTTATTGCGCCCTGACCCGGTGTGCGCGCGTGGTCCAACCGCTCCCGGCGTCCGCCGGCCCTCCCGTGCCGTATTGGCCGTCCGTCGTCGTGAAGCCGGACACGCTCCGCGGCGTGCAGACGTACTACGTCAACCTGATCCTTGACATCATCTTCGGCGCGTTTGCCCTGACCGTCGGGATCGCGTCGATCCTCCTGACGACGTCGAATCCCGGTAACGCGATCGCGGCGGCCGCGATCATCGGCTCTGCGGCATGCGGGCTCGTGATCGTCTTCGTGATCAACTTCATCGTCGCCCTGATGTCCGTCATCCGGATGCATCACGGGGCGAACGAATACGGCCCGGACCACGCACGAAACGCGGGCCTCGGCGTCATCTTCAAGTGGATCGGCACGACGCTCTCCACGCTCGCAGCGATCCTCGTCGTGTACCTGCTCATCGGGGGCACGTCGGTCTTCTTCGGAGCTGGAAGCGTGCAGTCGACCGTCTTCGTGCCCTTGCTCGTGACGATTTTCTGGACGGCCGGGGTGGGCTCGAAAGCCCAGATGTACCGCTTCATGGTGCGATCCCTCCAGCCTCCGGAGACGCGGCGGTGGGCCGACATCGCGAGTTTCCTCATCCCGGCTCTCGGCGTCATCGGCATCGCCGCGGTGGGATATGTGACGATCCGCTTCCTCGACGTCGCGGCGAACCCGTCCTCCGTCACCTCGGAGGAGGCCGCGCGCCTGTTCTCGCTCCTGATCGGTGGCGTGTTCCTTCCGCCGGGCCTCGCCCTGATTGGGTACGTGATCTTTCTCTCCGTCTACTCGAAGACGCGGCAACGGCTCGATGCCGGCCTCGCGCAGCTGTACCGGGCCGTCCCCGCGCCGTCGGCGTGGGCGTGGCCGCAGGGCCCCGCATCCGCTCCGTGGAATCCCCCGCCGCCGGCGCCTCCGTCGGCGGTCGCTGGAGGGAACTGCCCGTCCTGTGGGGTCGCCGTGCCCGCCGGAGCCATGTTCTGCATGAACTGCGGAGCCCGAGTCCGAGCCTGACGAGCGACGGACCGGAACTCTTTCGCCGCGCCTAGGTCGCGTCCCCGAGCGCGTCGAGGGCCCGCAACGTGATCCACTTGCTCGGCGCCTTGACCCGTTCGAGGACGAACCGCTGGCTCGGTTCGCGGTGGTAGTTCGCCCCCCGAGCGATGTCTGGATGGACGGCATCCATCGTCCACGTCCCATCGTGCCGCATCTTCCGGCGGAGTAGCTCCCGCGCCGGCTTTGTCTTGGAATCGTCCCCGTATCCGAGATGGGCGAGCGTCTCCAGACCGACCAAGACGTCGTAGTAGTAATGGACCGGATAGTGGAGCCGCTCCCACGCCGCGTAGCGCTGACGGCCTTCGCGCAGCAACCCTCGCTCGAGGTAGAACTCGGCCCCGCATTCGGCCGCGTGCTTCCACTTGCGGGTCCAGCGCCGACGACCGAGCGCCGCGTACGCGGCCAAAGCCTCCCAACAGTCGAGCGTCCCTTTCGTGCGGCCGAAGCAGTCCCAACCACCGTCTTCGAGTTGTTGGTCGGCGAGCCAGTCGAGCGACGCTCGCACCCGGCCGTCCTCTTCGAGACCGAAGGAGATCAGCATCCGGGCGGTGTTTCCGACGAAACAGAAATGGGGCTCGCCACCGGCTCGGCAGAACGGTCCGTCGGACCCGCCGTAGTCTTCGAGCATGAGGTCCACCGCGCGGCGGACCTTCGGATGGCGGACGGTGAGGCCGAGGTCGGCGAGGGCGAGCAGCCGCCAGTTTGTTGCGATGTACTTGGGCCGATACAGGCTCTCCCGGGTCTTCCAGAAGCCGCGCGGATCCTGTTCGTCGAGGATCTCTGCAGCCCATCCGCGCGTGGGGATCTGGCGGCGCGCGGCGCGGGCCTCCGCCGATTCCGGCGATCGGCCCTCAACCTCTACGAGATAGCGGTACCGCGCCGCCGGTTGGGCGGGGTCCGCAAGCCAGGCATCCCGCTCGCGAGGGGGCACAGCAAACGGCATCGATGCATTCCTCATTAAGGCGAGGCCTGAGCGGGTCGGCCCTCAAGATGCGCCAAATCGCTTCGTGGCCCTTGCGTGAGCGCGTGCCGCTTCGACCTCCCGATTCCGCGGCTCCGAACCGGCCACCAGGGAGCCCAGCAGGTTCCGGACGGCCGCCGCGACGTCAACGACGGCACGATTGAACGCATCATCGTTGGCGCGCGAAGGCTTGCTGAATCCGGACACCTTCCGGACGAACTGGAGCGAGGCTTCTCGGATCTCCGCGTCGGTCGCGGCAGGGTCGAAGTTGAACAAGGTCTTGATGTTCCGGCACATTTCGTTCTCACCCCGAGGACGAGACGGTAAACCCCCGAACCGATCCTATCCGGAAAATGTTTCGCGCGCGAGCCTCCGACGCGCCCGGTGGACTGCTTCCAGCCAACGGGATAGAACCTCCCGATCTCCGCGAATCGCTTCACGCCCGGAACCCAAATATGGAGGATTGCCGATGTGGGACCGGTGGTGGGTGAGGGATGAATACCGAAGGTGAGAACCGCACCGTCCGCGGATTGATCAACGCGCTCAACGATCGTGACTGGGATCGCGTTCGAGACCGTTACCGGGCGGACATTATCATGGAGCATCCCGCGTACCCGGATCCGGTCGTCGGATCCCGCCAGGTCCTCGAATATCTGAAGAAACTGATCGGGGACTTCCCGGACCTCCATGTTGAGATCGCCAACATGTTCGGCGATCGCGGATGGGTCTGCGTGGAATCCGACATCACGAGCACGTTCCGAGGGGCGCCGTTGCAGTACCCAGAATGCGTGGTCCTGCGGCTCGAGGACGGCCAAATCGCGCGCGAACGACACTACGTCGACCTCCTGGTGTTCCAGAGGGGATCGAGTCCGACGCCGACCCGGTGAGGCTCGCACATCGGCGTACGGAAGGAAACGGTTAACCAAACCGTTAAATATCCGGCTCGTCTATCACTTAACCAGATGGTTAACCGACTGGCGGTCGAAACGGACCTGGACGCGATCTTCGCGGCTCTGGCCCATCCGATCCGGCGGGCGATCCTCGAGCAGATCTCCGGCGGCGAAGCCACCGTGGGCGAACTCGCGGAACCGCACAAGGTGAGCCTGCCTGCGATCTCGAGGCACGTGCGCGTCCTCGAGGAGGCGGGACTGATCCAAATCGAGCCGGAGGGGCGCGTACACCGCATCCAAATCGACGCGGCTCCGCTGAGCGCGGCGTTCGGCTGGCTCACCCGATACCGCGTGCTCTGGGAAGACCGCTTCGACCGGTTGGCCGAATTCGTCGAAGACAGACCCAAGAAATCCCAGTCTCGAAAGACCCGGGGGTAGACTGATGCCGACTAAGACTGGAACACAGAAACAGGTGAAGGGCAAGGCGAAGGCGAATGAGCTCGTGATCGAGCGGGTGTTCGATGCGCCCCGCGAGCGCGTGTGGAAGGCGTGGACGGAGCCGGAGCAGGCCAAACGCTGGTGGGGCCCGAAAGGCTTCACGGCTCCGGTGTGGACGACCGACTTCCGCGTCGGGGGGAAGTACCTCTACTGCATGCGCTCGCCGGACGGGAAGGACTACTGGGGCACGGGCGTCTATCGGGAGATCGTCCGCCTGGAGAAGATTGTCGCGAGCGACAGCTTCGCGGACTCGGACGGCAACGTCGTCCCGGCCTCCCACTACGGTTTCGCCGCGGACTTCCCGCGCGAGCTCCTCCTCACGGTGACGTTCGAGGACCTCGGCAGCAAGACGAAGATGACGCTGCGCCACGCGGGGTTCCCGGCGGGGTCGGACCGCGAGGGGGCAGCGCAGGGCTGGACGGAGTCCTTCGAAAAGCTCGCGACCTCCTTGTCGGAGACGTCCTCCGGGACGGAGTTCGTCACGGACCGGGCAAGGCGGCGGGTCACGATGGCCCGCGTCTTCGACGTGCCCCGGGAGCGCCTCTTCCGGTCGTACACGGACCCGAAACTCATCCCGTTGTGGTGGGGGCCAAGGAAGTACACCACAACGGTGGAAAGGATGGACGTGCGACCGGGTGGCGTCTGGCGGTACATCAGCCGCGACTCGGACGGCACCGAGTTCGCGTTCAACGGCGTGTACCGCGAAATTGTCCCGCCGGAGCGGCTCGTCTCCACCTTCGAGTTCGAAGGGGCACCGGGTCACATCGTTCTGGACACCGCGACGTTCGAGGATCTCGGCCGGAAGACGCGGTTGACGGTCATGTCCCAGTTCGACTCCCTCAAGGCCCTCGAGGGCATGGTCGGGTCCGGGATGGAGGCCGGGGCGCGGGAGACCTGGGACCGCCTCGTGGAACTCCTCGCGAAGGCGTGAGCGGGGGATGACGGGCCGCCATTCGGGCAGTCCTCCGAGTGGCCACCGTCGCTTCCGCGCGCCTGCGTCAGCGGCCGACGTCCGCGTAGTCGCGGGGATCGATGGCGTGCCGCGGCGTCTCGCCGCGTGCACGCTTCGCCAGGTTCGGCTTCGTACGGGCGGCGTCGGGCGACTTGTCGGCCGGCCGATAAACCAGCTTCACGACGCCTGTGTCGAAGACCTGGGATTCGGCGAGCCGGAGGTCCGCGGCGCTTCCTTCGTCGAACAGGCGCTTCCCCTTCCCCAGGACGATGGGGTAGACGAGCAGCCGGTACTCGTCGATCAGGCCGTGAGGCATCAACGATCGGACGAGGCCGGGCGAGCCGTGGATCACGATGTCCTGGCCCGGCTCCCGCTTCAGTTTCGCGACCTCGCGCGGGACGTCGCCGCGAATCAGATGTGAGTTGTTCCACCCCAGCTTCTTGAGGGTCGTCGAGGCGACGTACTTGGGCATGCTGTTGAACCGATCCGCGAAGCCCTCGGGGTCCTTTCTCCCGGGCCAAGCGGCGGCGAAGCCTTCGTACGTCACGCGTCCCAGCAGGAGCGCGTCGGAGGCGAACGTCTCGTTCTGCTTGAACTTCCCGATCTCATCGTTCCAGAAAGGAAAGGACCACTTCTCCGGCGACTCGACGACCCCGTCGAGGGACACGAACATCGTGACGACAAGTTGACGGCTCGGTTGCGCAGGCATCGCCGACCGGAACTGAGGTTCCGCCATAAAGCCTTCCGGGGGCACATTAGCTGGTGTTGCCTCGCACGGAGATCACCCGATCCGTCGAGGCTCCTCCGAGGGGAACTTTTATCGCCTGAGGGCTGACTCATCCCGCCCATGGAGACGGCCAATGTACGTATCGGGTCCATCGTGATCGATGTCAAGGACTTCGACGGGATGATGAGGTTCTGGCAGGAAGCGCTCGGCTACGCGGTGCGGCGGCCTCCCACCCCGGATGATCCGTTTGTGATTTTAAGGGACCCGGCGGGAAAAGGGCCCAACTTGTCCATCGACGGGATGGAACCCTACCGGAACCGCTTGCATCTCGACCTGTACACGGACGATCAAGCAGGAGAGGTCAAGCGGTTGATGGGGCTCGGCGCCACGCTCTTCCGACCCGCCGAGCCCGGGGATGATTTCGTCGTCCTCGCGGACCCGGAGGGCAACCTCTTCTGCGTCGTGGATACGAAGGGCGCGTGAACGGCGACGGATTCCCGAGGAGGATGTGGGTTGGGCGACCTATCCTCGTTGAAACGTCAAGGACGCGGAGTTGATGCAGTACCGCAACCCGGTGGGCTTGGGCCCGTCGTCGAAGACATGGCCCAGGTGGGAACCGCAGTTGGAGCACTCGACCTCGACCCGTCGCATGAACAAGCTTCGGTCCTCCTTTTCCCGAACGTTTTCCTCCTTGACCGGTTCCCAGAAACTCGGCCACCCCGTCCCCGAGTCGAATTTGGTCTTCGAGGCAAAGAGCGCTTGTCCGCAGACGACGCAAGCGTAGAAGCCCGGCTCGTGGTTGTCCCAGTATTCGCCCGTGAAAGGTCGCTCGGTTCCCTTGTTGATGCAGACGTCGTACTGCTGAGGCGAGAGCCTCTCGCGGAGCGCCGCCTTGTCCAGCTTCTCCATGCGGATGGACCCGCGCCGGAGGCCTTAAGGTTTCGTCCCTTCGCAGCCACCAAGTACGTCCGCCGGGATCCGAATGTGGACCGGGTCTGCTACATGTGCGGGACCTGAGGGTTCTGCTGCCACAGCGCCATGCGAGTTCCCGAGGGATCCTCGAAGATTGCGAACCATCCCTGGCCCATGACGTCGGATTTGGGCGAGATGATCTTCCCGCCTGCCTTCTTGACCTTCTCCACGTGCTCGTCGATCGAGTTCACGAGGATGTAGTTGACCACGCCGGGCTGCCAGTTTCCGGGTTGCAATCCCCCGATGCCTCCTCCGGGACCGCTGGGCGCTTCGAACAACGAATAGTTGATGCCGGGTACTTCCTGGAACTTCCATCCGAACAGGCTGGCATAGAACTTCTCGAGTTTCTTCGGTTCCTTGACGTGGATCTCCACGTGGACGATGCTTCCGGGCTTCGGTTGTTCGGCCATCGATATATCCCCGACCACCCACGAAGCCAGCCTGATATATAATGATGCTCCGGAGGGGAAGATAACTGTGCTCGACCGGACGCACCGCACACCCCATGCGGGAGGGGTGGCCTTGGTGACCGTGATGTCGATCTCGATCGTCCACGGTGAGGCAGGGCGTGACGGACTATCGTGCAATCTTGAAATTGAACATGGGCGTCTTCATCGCCCCCATCAACTGGACCCAGATCGGCAGGACCATCTCGGCCCCGCGGGCCGTCGTGATGTCCCCGAGGTCGATCACCTGCCTCCAGCCGAAGCTCCGGAGGATTTCCGTCACCTTGGCCTTCGCATCGGCGTCGTTACCGCTCACGAAGACATCGTGGTCGCCTTTCGCCACCAGGTTTGGACTGACCATGACCATGTTGGTCATCGTGTTCAGGGTCTTGACGACCTTGGCCTTGGGGAAAGTCCGCTGGATCTGCTCGCCGAGCGAATCCGTGTTGCACACGATCAGCGAAGGGGGCATCCCCTTCGAGAAGTCGAGCGCGTTCGAGATGTCGATCAGGACCTTGCCGGCGAGATTCCGCTCCCCCGCGAGGCTCAGCGCCTTGATGGAGGCCGCTCCCGCCGTGGCGTTGACAAGGACTTCACCGTGTGCGGCGGCATTCGCAAATGGCGCGAGCTTCGCCTTCGGATGCGACTTGATCCACACGCTGAACGGCGGATTCCCCATGTAGTCCGGCTTCGTGTCGGCCATGGTCTTTGCCACCTCGCGCGTGCCGAACACCACGTCATGGCCGAGCTCCATGAGTTTGCCGCCGACCGCTCGCCCCACCGCCCCCGTTCCCAGGACACCGATCTTCAAGGGTACGCACCGGACCTCTCCACGACCCCGAGGTACTTGTGCGTTTCCGCTGAGGGGACGGCAGGCGTGCCCGCGCAAGCCTTGGTTCCGAGGCCGTCTTCCGCATCCAACTACACTCGTCCGTCCTCGTTCTCATCAGGCCAAGCGGGAGGGGTCACTTCGGTTCGTCATCGGGGATTTCCGGGGGCGGGGCATCTTCCGTATTCACCAGGAAGTGTACGACGCGTATGACGAGATAGAGGACGACCAATACGACCGCGAGAGAAATCAAGGCTGAGAAGAATTGTCCACTGCTTGTATCCAGCCAATTCCCGAAGTTCTTCAGTCTCCCAGAATTTGCCGACGACGAAATGGCAAGCCAAATGAGAAACACGATGAGAATAGACACAATCCCGACCAGTTCAAGGCCTATCCCCTTGCGGGAACGCATAAACCTGCCCTCCCGATGGACTATATGAAAACAGGAGGATAAGAAGGGGACGGGGCCGGGCCTCGCGGCCCGGCATGAAGGGGAAAGATGCCACGGGTCCAGAATTCAATCCGGCCTGATTGGACCCCATTCTTAGGGAAGAGTACGGGCCTGCGGGGATTCGAACCCCGGTCAGAGGCTCCGGAGGCCTCTGTCCTATCCAAGCTAGACTACAGGCCCTCGCTCGCCGAAAGGTCTCTTCGGATTAAGGCTTTCCGCGGGTCGTACCAGGAGCGTTGCGATAGGGAGCCGGCCGCGGCTACGTGGGGACGCCGTGTACGGATGCTCACTTTTTCGCGAACTCGGTGTATCCGCATCGGCCGCACGATAGGCGGTCCGCGTGCTTTGCGAGGAAGACACCGGCTCCGCACTTCGGGCAGTTCTGGCGCTCTCGGGTGATGCGGTTGCCGTCGATCTTGTAGAACTTCCGCTTGAGGCCTGCCGTGCCTTTCTCCTTCTTCGCCTCGGCCATCACTTGGCCTCCTTCTTCTTGGACTCCGGCTTCTTCTCCGCCTTGGGCTCCGCCTTCTTCTCCTCTTTCTTCTCTTCCTTCTTGTCGGCGGGCTTCCTCTCTTCCTTGGCGGGGGCCTTCTCGTGCTTCGGTTCCGGCTTTGCCTCGGGCCTGGCTTCGGCCTTCGCTTCCGCCTTCGAGGCCTCGGGTTTCGGCGCGGCCGCGGCCTTCTCGCCTCTCGGGACGGGCGCCGGCTTCTCCGGCTTCGGAGCGGCCTTCTCCTTAATCTCGGGCTCGATGAGCTTGTTCCGGACGAGGATGTGCTTCCGCTCGACGGACAGCGCCTCCTCCTTCGATTTGTAGACCTTCGCGTATCCGTGGGTCTCGTATCGGCCGAACGTCGACGCCTGGGAGTCGATCACGACGATGTCCTTCGTCGCCTTCAGTTCCCTCGCGAGGAACGCTCGGAGCGCGTCTCTTGTCGGCGTTGGCTCGGCCTTGTGGATCGCCTTGAACGTCACTTCGACCCGCTTGAGATGAGGGTTGTCCTTCCTCGTGAGGACCTGGAGTTCCATCGCTACCGTTCCATCCGTCGCAAGATGTCGAGGACCCTCGCCTTCGCCGTGGAGTCCGCCCGAACGACCACGACACCCTGGGACGGCATGCCATACAACACGGCGGCCGATTCGGGCGCGAGGGCGAGGCAGACCAGGGTGAGGAGGTCCTCTTCGCCCCGGACCTCGACGCGTACCCGCTCCTTCGACTTAAAGGCTTCGGACACGACGCCCCAGGCGTCTCCGGAGATCCTGCCCGCGGGGTTGACCACACGCAAGGCGCGGGAGCCGATCCGCTGCAGCGCCTCCCTCAGCTCCGGGTCTTCTTGGCGCTTCGTCTTGAAGTCGACGACGCACACGTCGGGCGTGCGGCCGCGGGCGACGAGGTCGAGGGTGCAGAAGTCGCCGACCGTGACGACGGGCGAGGCCCGGCCGATCGTCGGCAAGATGTCGGGACCGTGGACGAGCGGGCCCATCGGCCATCGGAGGAAGTCGCGGAGCGCGTCCGGAAGCCGCAACGTCACGTTCGCGAATTCATCGAACGCGGAGGGCGAACTTCCCGTTGACATGGATGCCCATCTTCTTCGCGATCTCGGATCGCGGGTGGTCGACGATGATCACGTAGCCCTGCCAGTCGCGCGACGTCTCGCCGCCGCACAGCGGGCACTTGTCCTCGTCGGTCACGTGTCCGCAGTTCTTGCATGCCTTCGGAATCTTCACGACCATGGCTCAACCCCTCTTCTTCCGCACGCGGCCTTCCGCCCGGGCTCGGTCCTCCTCGATCCAGTCGAGCTTGCCCAAGGCCGGCTGGCGCATGGTCAGGCCGATCTTCGACTCGCGCGGGGCGCGCTCGTTCAGCGAGACCGCGACGATCCGCGTGCGGACCTTGTCCCCGATGCGCAGGTCGCGCTTCGTGTCCTTCCCGATGAGCCGCTGGCCTTCCTCGTCGACGTCCACGCGGTCGTCCATGACCTGGGAGATGTGCAGCAGCCCGTCGAGCGGCCCGAACCGGATGAAGGCGCCGAACTTCAGGATCTCGACGACGGTGCCCTCGACGATCTCTTGGAGGGCCGGCGCGAAGACGAGGGCGTCATACCGCACCCGCTGATAGACAGCGCCGTCCCCGTGGACGATGCGGCCCTCGCCGACCCGCTCGATGTTGCTCGCGACGAGGGTGAGGGTCTTGTCGGCGCCGATCTTGCCTTCCAGGGTCGTTCGCGTGAGTTCCCGCGCGACCGTGTCGATGTCCTCGCCGAGACGTTCTGGCGGGATCCGGACGGTGTCCTCCCGCTGGACCCGTTGATACATAAAATTGGCCGCGATGCGAAGTTGGTCCCGCTATATAGGATTTGGCCTCGGGAGGAAGGCCCGCCGCTCCCTGTACAGGGCCCGCTGTCGCGTCCTGTGTACACGACGCTCCAACGCGACCTACCGGAGGGGAACGGAGTCATCCGTAGGTTTATTGGGGCATGGGCACTTCCAACACTCGGTGGTTTCGACCCCGCGCTCGCGCGTGGCGTCCCGGACGTTTGTCGCGCGGGCCTGCGGCGATGACGCGCCCCCGCCCGGGGTAGGTTGAGCCCTGATGGGACGGAGCTCGAGCGACCTCCTTGTGTTCATCGGCAAGCGACTCGTCTTCCTCGTCCCCGTCTTGTTCGGCGTCGTGACGATCACGTTCTTCTTCACCCACGTGGCGATTCCGAATCCCTGCTACGTGTGGTCCGGTCCCCGGGCGACTCAGGCGACCATTCAAGAATGCATCGACAAGAACGACTTGGACAAGCCGCTGCTCGACCAGTACGGCTTGTACCTTGGAAAGCTGCTGTCCGGCGACTGGTCGACAAGCCCTCGCGGGGTCCCTGTGCTCCCAACGATCCTCGCGGCGTTCCCACAAACCCTGGAGCTCGTCGGTGCGGCACTATTTCTCATGGTCGTCGTCGGGATCCCGCTCGGCGTCATCGCGGCGAACAACAGCGGCCGCTGGTCCGACCATCTCGTGCGGACGTTCTACCTGAGCGGCTGGGCGACGCCGACCTATCTGGGCGGGGTAGTCCTCTCGATCGCAATCGGGCCGTTGTTCGGGCTCCCACACTCCGGGAACTTCGGCTCGATCCCGAACTTCCCGGAGCCGTTCCACATGTCCGTGCTCGACGCACTCGTCAACCTCAACTTTCCCGCGGTCGTGGACGCAATCGCGCATCTCATCCTGCCCGCGACGGCGCTCGCCTTCATCAACCTCGGCATCGCCACGCGGATGACGCGCGGCTCGATGCTCGAAGTCCTCCCGATGGACTACGTGAAGACCGCCCGCATCAAAGGGCTCTCGGACTTCTGGGTCCTGTACAAGCACGCGCTGCGCAACTCGCTCATTTCGACGGTGACCGTCCTCGGGATTACGGCGGGATCTCTCCTGTCCACGAGCGTCGTGATTGAGGAGATCTTTCAGTGGCCCGGGGTCGGCCGCTACGCGTTCGAGTCGATTGTAAAGTACAACTTCAACGGGACGATCGGCGTCGTGATCTTCTTCGCGGTCGGGGTCGTCGTGGCGAATCTCATCGCGGACATCCTGTACGGGCTCCTGGACCCTCGGGTGGAATGGCGTTGAAGGCAGGATCCGGGTCGACCAGGAGCCAGACCCAGGCAAATCGCCAGCGAGCGCGAGTCCGTGCATGGATCGGCCAGCTGCCCGGTGGCTCCCGCGCCCTCTACAAGGTGTTGCGGGCCAATCCGTTGACGCTATTCGGCTTCGCGCTCGTGGTCCTCATCACGCTCACCGCCGTCGGGCTGGTGGTCGTGCCGCCCATCAGCGCGGCATTTGGGCATCCGGCTTCGTTGACTCCGTACGATCCGAATGCCCTCCTGCCCTGCCCAACCGTGGGCAACCAATCGTTCTGCGCCCAGCCCCCTTCCCTGGAGCATCTCTTCGGGACGGATCGCGCGGGGAGGGACGTCTTCTCCCGGGTCCTGACCGCGCTGCCTCTCGACCTCGCGATCGGCTTCCTCATCGCCGGGTTCGCCCTCTTCGCCGGTGGGGGGCTCGGCCTCGTCGCGGGGTTCTGGGACCGGCCGGGCACGGTCGGGGCCGCCGTATCCCTTGCGATCATGCGCGTCACCGACGTCTTCCTCGCGTTTCCGTCGTTGGTACTCGCGCTCGCGATCGCCGCCTCACTGGGCCGCGGGACGATTCCCTCGATCATCGCGATCCTGCTCACGTGGTGGCCCTACTACGTCCGGCTGACCCGGGGAGAAGTCCTCGCCGTGAAACACCAGCCGTATGTGACGGCCGCACGGGCCGCGGGCGTCGCCGAGTGGCGCATCCTGTTCCGTCACGTCCTCCGGAACATCGCGGAGCCCTTGGTCGTGTATTTCACGATGGACGTCGGCACGGTCCTCGTCGTCTTCTCGACGATCGCCTTCATCGGGATCGGCGTGCCGCCCAATGTCCCGGAGTGGGGGAACATGATCCAGGCGTACTCGGACTACCTGCTCATCTTCCCCTGGGTGGTCGTATTCCCCGGACTCGCCATTTTCGTCACGGTCCTTGCGTTCAGCCTCCTTGGGGATGGGTTGCGGGACATCTTGGACCCACGGAGCCGCCGGGCGTTATCGCAGGCCGAGACGACGACGAGCGCTCCCGCCGCAGCCGCGACCGCGGCGGGGGCGTTGGGGTGAGGTCGTGGCGGAGCCTCTCCTCGAGGTGAAAGGCCTCAGCGTGGACTACGAGGTCGGCGCGGGGACGTTCCACGCCCTCTCGGACGTCTCGCTCGAGCTCCCCGCGGGCCACGTCGTCGGGATTGTCGGCGAGACCGGCTGCGGAAAGAGCACGCTCGCGCACGCGATCCCGCGCCTCCTCCGCGAGCCGCCCGCGCGCATCCGCTCGGGACAGGTCCGGTTCCGGGGGATGGACCTACTGACCTTGCCGAAATGGAAGCTCCCGCTCGTCCGCGGCACCGGCATCAGCATGGTCTTCCAAGAGCCGATCAATTCCCTCAACCCCGCGTTCCGCGTGTTCGATCAGCTCGCGGAGGCCGTGCGCATCCGGAAGAGGCGGGAGGCAGGCCAGGCGCCCGGCCTCGTCCCGGGGACCGAGGGATTCGACTATTCGAAGCGGGTGGGTCCGAAACCCGCCGAGGTCCTCGCACGTCCCCTCCTCCCTTCGGGTCCCGAGAGGCGGAAAGGGTTCTCGCGCGTCCTGCATCGAGAGGATTTCCACGAAGACGCGCTGGATTACCTTCGCCTCGTGCGGATCAACGATCCGGAGACGATCCTGGGCCTCTATCCTCACGAACTCTCCGGGGGCATGCGACAGCGCATCATGATCGCGATGGCCCTGAGTGAGAAGCCGTCCCTCCTGATCGCGGACGAGCCCACGAGCGCCCTCGACATCACGATCCAGGCGCAAGTCCTCACCCTCATGAAGGAGCTCATCGAAGAGATCCGGACGTCGATCCTCTTCATCAGCCATGACCTGGGCGTCATCGCGGAGATGGCGGACGACGTCGGCGTGATGTACGCCGGGCACATCGTCGAATTCGGGCCCGTCAATGACGTCTACGAGCACCCGCGGCATCCGTACACGAAAGCGCTCCTCCGCTCCGCGCCGAATCAATACAAGGACGACGGGCCGCTGCCGTCCCTCCCCGGGTCGGTTCCAATCCTCTCGCGGCTTCCGTCGGGCTGTACGTTCCACCCGAGGTGCCCCCTCGCGAAGCCCGTGTGTTCGGACGATCCCGGCCCCGTCCTCGCGGTCCAGAGGGGAACCGCCGCGGGCCACGAAGCCGCATGCTACTTCAGCGAGGAGGTGGCGGGCCTCCCATGACGGAAGCACTCGCCGAAGTGCGTGACGTGACGAAGCATTTCCCCCTGACCCGGTCCCTCCTCGCGACGGTCCGGCGGAAGTCGAAGGACGTGATCCACGCGGTCGAACGCGTCTCCCTTGCGGTCGGGCCCGGCGAGACGGTCGGCTTGATCGGAGAGTCGGGTTCCGGCAAGACGACCCTCGGTTGGCTCTTCGCCCGCCTCCACGAGCCGACGTCGGGCGCCGTGCGATTCGGGGGTCGGGACATCAGCCATCTCGAAGGCTCGGCCCTCCGGGGCATCCGGCGGCGGGTCCAGATCGTCTTCCAAGACCCGGTCGGTTCCCTCGACCCGCGTCTGCGCGTGTGGCAGATCGTCGGAGAGCCTCTCCAGGCACTGGAGCAGGTCAGCCGTTCCGAGGTGCGGGACCGCGTGGCCGCGCTCCTGCCCACGGTCGGGCTCCCCGCGGGGTCCTTGGACCAATATCCGCACGAGTTCTCCGGAGGCGGCCGGCAGCGCCTCTCGCTCGCACGCGCCTTGAGCGTCAAGCCGCAACTCGTGATCTTGGACGAGCCGACGAGTGCATTGGACGTCGCGGTGCAGGCCCAGATCCTGAATCGCCTCGTCGCGTTGCAACGCGGACTCGGACTGTCGTACCTGCTGATCACACACAACGTGGCCGCGGTGCGATACGTCGCCGATCGCGTCGCGGTGATGTACCTCGGGAAAATCGCCGAACTCGGCGAGGTGCGGGACGTCCTCGAGCGGCCGTTGCATCCGTACACGAAAGCGCTCCTCGCGGCCGTCCCCGCTCCGGAACCGGGTCGCCGGAAGACCCGGTATCGCGTCACGGGGGAGATCCCCAGCCTCGTACACCCGCCGCCGGGCTGTCCCTTCGCGGCCCGATGCCCGTTCGTCATCGATCGATGCCTCACCGAGGAACCGCTCCTCCGGATCCCGGAAGGGATGGAGAGGCGTTGGGTGGCGTGCCACCGGGCGGAGGAACTCGTGGACGTGCGGCCGGCCGACTTGCTCGCGGCGGAACCGGTTTCTGGATCCGACTCTCTGGCAGGGTCTACGTAACGCTGGACCGGATCGCTCCGCGAACTCGACGTGGCCGCCTACCCGGTGGATGGCTCAATCCGCGCGCATCGTGTTCTGAACGACGACGAACGGCAGGGCCGCTCCCATTGGGTTCGTGACGTATCCGTGGACGACCGACGAGATGACTTGGTACTGCTGCGGGACCACGAGCCAGGCGACCGTGTAGTTGTCGTACATCAGCTGGGTGATCTGCGTGTAGTACTGGGTAAGATTCGTCGGATTGGTGTCCCCGGCTGCGGCGATTACCAGGCTGTCCATCGTCGCGTTGACGTATCCGGCCATGCAGTCGTTCGCGCTGCCGTAGCTGATCGCGTTGTTTTGCGTCCAATCGTCCGGGGAGATGTAGTCGGAGGTGTAGAACTCCTGTCCGATCGGGAAGGGCCCGCCGCTGAAGGTCGTCTGGGAGATGCAGTTCCCCGCGTTGTCTCGGCCCTGCTCGGTGTACAGGTCGTCGATGTTGTTGATGCCTACGGGGTTGATCCGAATCCCGATCTTCGCGAGGTCGGACTGCAGGAGGAGCGCGACCTGCTCCCAGTCGCCCAGCTTGATGTACATGTAATTGATCGTGTTCGGATAGCCCCCGGGCAGCTTCCATTGCGACTGGTTCATTTCCTGCATCGCGCGGTTCAGATCGTACGGGTATGGCTGGAGGTTCCCCGGGTTGTAGTACGGATAACCGGGCGGCACCGGCCCGACCCATCGCTGGGCTTTCCCGTTGAACGCGCGGCTGATGATGTTGTCGTAGTTGATCGCGTGGACAACCGCAGCTCGGACGTTCGGGTCGGTGAAGGGCGCCGTCTGTTGGTTCATGTAGATCCACCATCCGCCCGCGGTCGATCCGTATACGATGTCCAGCAGCCTCGCGTCGACGCAGGAGGACGCGGTCAGCGAGTCGATCTGCGAGGGCCCAACGTACGCGAACGACAGGCCCGCGACGGCACCCGATTTGATGTCGGCGATCGCGGTGATGGCCGACGATTGGAAGTTAATCTGGATGGACGCTTTCGCGGGCTGGATGATGTTGTTCCAGGGTTCCGCAGCGGATGCGTTCTTCGCCCAGTAGTTCGGATCCGGCTGGATGAGGTAGCCCGTCGCCGAGTTGAACGTCCTCACGACGTACGGACCCGTCCCGACCATGTTCGTGGCCATGAAGTTGTTCGTCCCGCCCACGGCGACACCGCCGTTCGCTTGGACGACCGCAGGGTCCACGGCGCTCGCGATGGGACCCGCAATCGCCGCGAGGAGGAAGGAGTAGGCGACCGTCCCGAGGTAGCCATAGCCCATGCTCAGCTGGATGGTGAAGCGGTCGATGACCCGGAACGATTGGTCCGGTGCCGTCATGACCGCCAAATCGGCCGCGACGGGGTTCTGGAAGTTGAACGTGTTGAGGTAACCCGCCATCTGGGTGGCGGCTCTCCGGTTCTCGCTGGCGGTGGCGTAGTAGGTGAGTCCCGGGTACCAGAAATTCTCCTGGAGGATGAAGCTCCCCGCTTGGTTCATGACGATTCCGCGGTACAGGCTGAACCACATCACGTACGCGTTGAACTGGTCGCCGTTCGAGAAGTGCACATCCTGCCGCAGCGCGAAGGTGTAGTTGTAACCGCTCGGCGAGACGGTCCAGCTCTTCGCAAGCACGCCTACGTACTCGGTGTACTTCGTCCCGTTGTAGTTCACCAAGCTCTGGTAGATCTGTTGGACGATCCCCCACCCCGGTGTCGAGAACGTGACGTGGGGATCCAACGTGTCGGGGGTCTCCGGCTGATCGAAGATGAGTGGATCTTTCGAGGAGAGGGCGCACGCGGTCCGCCCAGGCTGCGTCAGGACGACGTACGACGCGACCCCGGCGACGATCACGAAGATCGCAATCACCGCGACGACGAGAACCGTCCGCGGATTCCTCTTTCCGCCCAGGCGCTCCATCCCCGGGGGCGCACCGGCCGGCGGCTCGCTAGCGGCCACGCATTCTCCTCCGGTTCGCGAGAACGGGGCGAGGCATATAACGCTATGTGCGGCGACCTTTCAAGTCCGATGCGCACCCGTTCCGGACGCGTGTCTCAGACCAGGAGGGGCGCGATCACGAGCGTGATCGTCGACAGGAGTTTGACGAGGATATGCAGCGACGGGCCCGCGGTGTCCTTGAATGGATCGCCGACGGTGTCCCCTACAACCGCGGCTTTGTGCGTCGGGCTGCCCTTGCCGCCGAGGTTCCCCGCCTCGATGTACTTCTTCGCGTTGTCCCACGCGCCGCCGCCCGTGTTCAGCACCAGGGCCATCAGGATGCCTGCGATCGTGCCGACCATCAGGGTCCCGCCGAGCGCCTCGCCCTTTCCGAGGCCGGGACTCACAAAGACGAATCGGAAAAACAACCCGACCGCCACGGGCGTGGCTACCGCGAGGAGGCCGGGGACGACCATCTCCCTCAGGGCGCTCCGCGTCACGATGTCGACGGACCGCGCATAGTCCGGCTTCGAGGTCCCGGCCATGATGCCGGGGTTCTCGTGGAACTGGTCGCGCACGTCCTTGATGATTGCCCAGGCCGCGCGTCCGACCGCGCGGATCGCGTAGGCGCTGAACAGGAAGACCAGCGCGGCCCCGATCATGCCCCCGAGGAACGTCTCGGGGTGGGCGAGGTCCACGCTCGTGGTCCCGACCTCCTTGAGGTAGGCGTTGAACAGGAGGAATGCGGCGAGTGCGGCGCTGCCGACCGCGTAGCCTTTCGTGAGGGCCTTCGTCGTGTTGCCGGCGGCGTCGAGCTTGTCCATGTTCCGACGTGCCTCCTCCGACATGCCGGACATCTCGATGATCCCCGCGCCGTTGTCGACGATCGGTCCGAAGGTGTCCATCGCGAGGATGTATGCCGCCGTCGAGAGCATTCCCATCGTCGCGATCGCGGTGCCGTAGAGGCCACCGTCGCTGATGCGTGTCGACTGTCCGAGGGCATACGAGATGAGAAGCGCCCCCGAGACGACGATGATGGGCAACCACGTCGCCTCGAGTCCGACCGAGAAACCAGCGATGATGTTCGTCGCGGGACCCGTCTCGGAGGCCCGGGCGATCTCCTTGACGGGGCGGTACTTCGCCTCCGTGTAGTATTGCGTAATCCAGACGTACAGGAACGCGGTGATCATGCCCGCGATCCCGCACGCCCAGTACCGAATCCATGTCAGGGAGTCCGCGCCGCTCGAGGCAGGCGGCTGCAGCATCGCCCATGCCGCCACGCCGAACAGGATCGCCGCGAGGACCGTCGCAACGAGGTAGCCGCGGTTCAGGGCGGCCATCGGCGATTCCTCCTCGCGCGCCTTCACGACATAGACGCCGACGACGCACGCGAGCACCCCGAACCCGCGCGCCACGAGGGGGAAGATGATGCCCGGTACTCCGAAGAGCGGGAAGAGCAGGACCCCAAGGACCATCGCCCCGATGTTTTCCGCCGCGGTCGACTCGAACAGGTCCGCTCCGCGCCCCGCGCAATCGCCCACGTTGTCCCCGACGAGGTCCGCGATGACCGCCGGGTTGCGAGGATCGTCCTCCGGGATGCCCGCTTCGACCTTGCCCACGAGATCGGCGCCCACGTCCGCGGCCTTGGTGTAAATCCCTCCGCCGAGTTGCGCGAACAGCGCGACCAGGCTGGCACCGAACCCAAACCCGACGATCGAAAGGATGAGCTTTTGTTGGTCGGGTCCGGTCGGAGGAATCCCCGCTCCATATCCATAGTACAGGAGAGACACGCCGGCGAGGGAGAGGGCAACGATCGAGAGGCCGGAGACGGCTCCGCCCCGGAGGGCCACGACGAGCGCTTCATTGAAGGACCTCAACGATCCGGCCGCGGAACGGACGTTCGAGCGGATCGCGATCTGCATGCCGATGTAACCGGACAGCGCGGACAAGGTTGCGCCGAGGGCGAAAGCCCCGGCGGTCTTGAGGCCGAGTTCCGCCGCGTCGTTCGCGCCGCTCAGGGCCTTCTGGGCGAAGATGGCCGCAGCGAATACGATCGCGAGGGGTCCCGCGATGAGTGCGATGGCCCGGTATTGCCGTCGGAGGAAGGCTCGGGCGCCCTGTCGGATCGCGTCCGCGATTTCCCGCATTCGGTCGGAGCCGGTGTCGCGACGCAGGACGTCGCGCGCGAGGATCCCGGCGAACCCGAGGCCCGCTACGATCGCGAGGGGGATCACCCAACTCAGGTCCACCTGGGCCACCCGATCGCGTCCTCCTCCGACTTCTCGGTCGCAAACTCCTCAAGGTATATAGGCTTTGATAGCCCGCTCACGCGCCGAACTTCTCCGCGCGGCCGGCGAGGTCGACGAGGAGGTTCATGACGTCCTGCCCTCGGAGGCGACCGAGCGCGCCTTGGGCCGCGCTTCGCTCGTCGAAGGCGACCACCGCGTCCATGCGCACGCCCTCGCCGAACAGCGTGAGGGGAACGGGGTCGCCCGAGTGATCTTTCGCCACGACAGGCGTCGAATGGTCGGCGGTCATCGCGACGACGACGTCGGCGGGGAGCTTCGGCTTCAGGTGGCCCATCATCGCATCGAGCCGCTCGATGACGTGGATCTTCTCGGACGCTTGCCCGTCGTGGCCGCACAGGTCCGGTGCCTTCACGTGCAGCACGACGAGGTCGTGGGACTCGAGCGCCGCGAGCGCGGCGTCCGCTTTCGCAATCATGTCCGTGTCGAGGCCCCCCGTGGCCCCCTTGACGTCGAGGACCTCGATTCCACAGGCGCGAAACATCCCGCGGATAAGGGCGACGCCCGCGATACCCGCCGCTTTGACGCGGAGTCGCTCCGGGATCGGAGGGAGGTCCGGATACACGCCGGCCCCGCGCAGGACGACGGCGTTCGCAGGCGGCTCGCCCTTCGCCGAGCGGGCGCGGTTCACCGGATGGTCTTTGAGGATCTTGTGGGCCTGCTTCGTGAACGCATTTGCCGCCTTCGCCGTCGCCTTCGCGCCGGGCTCGAGCGCCTCTGCCTCTCGGATCTCCTCGCCGATTTCGTGCGGATCCGTGTCCGTGATCTTGGGCGAGAGCCCACGACCCCGGAGGACGAGCGCCGCTCGGTGTTCCGTGCCGGCGCGGAACATCACCTTGATCCGTCCGAGCTTCATGCCGTCGAGCGCGTCCGCGAGTTTCGCGGTGCCCTCGTGGATCCGTCCTGCGCGGCGATCAGTGATCCGCATCTTCTCGTCGACCGTCGCGAAGTTGGCCCGGAGCGCGATGTCGCCGGGCTTGAGATCGATCCCCACGCCGGCGGCCTCGAACGGGCCGCGGCCCGTGTATACCTCGCGGGGATCGTAGCCGAAGAGCGCGAGATGACTTGTGTCGCTGCCTGCGGGGACGCCCGGTGCGATCGGGTCGACCAGCCCATTCACTCCGTTTGCCGCGAACCAATCGAGGTTCGGTTTGCGCGCGGCCTCGAGGGGCGTCTTGTGCCCGAGCTCCGTTAGCGGGCGGTCGCCGAGACCGTCGAAAATCACGAGCAGGATCCGGCGTACATCCATTCCGCGGCGCGGAAGGACCCCTCCATAGATATGTCTTTGGTGGAAGCCTCGCAAGCCGTTTCGCGCGTCGAAACCTATTTCCCCGTCCCGGCCCGTTGTCTTCCGGAGGGACGTCGGATTCGGGGAATTCTCTGTCCGTCATGCGGGGTGTCGAATCTCCCCGAGTACCGTTTTTGCCTGCGCTGCGGGGCGGACCTAGCGGCTGTTCGTGTCCGTTCCGCTCTCGGGTCGGGCTCCACGGGGCACCATGGGCCCACGGCGGCGGTGCCACCCCTCTCGCCGGGTTCGCGATCCGCGGGCCGCAAACGACTGACCGTGCTTGTCGTCTGTCTCGTTTCCGCAGCACTGGTTCTCGTTGTCATCGCGGCAGACTTGATCCTTCGGCAGCAGGCGACGATGTCGCAGCCGAACCCGCTTCCTCCGTCCTCGGGGTATGGCGTCTACCTTTTCGTCGACGAGGTCACGCGGCCCAGCACCCTTGCCGGACGAGCGCCCGCGAACGGCTACTGGCTTCAGGTCTACATCACGGCGCGCAACACGGGCCCGACACCGTTATCACTGACGTACCGGGACTGGGAGGCTCGTGATGCGAGCGGGCTTTTCTCCGCCACGCCGGTTCAATCTTTGTACGGTTCCGAGACGCTCTATCCGAGCCAATACACGACCTACTGGCTGCGGTTCGATTTGAACGCGGCGTTCCAACCGGATCGGATCGTCCTCGCGCTGGCGAACGGTCATGAGCTCGGGGTGCCTCTCGTCGGTGGGCCACGGCGTCTCGGCATCCTCGTAGGCCGCTCGGGCGACGGGACCAATTGGACGATGACGATCACGTCGCGGCCGGCCGGCTTAACAGCCTCGGGAACGATGGTCAGGGTGCTCAACGCGACCGGCGAAACGGCCCTTGCAGCCACGGCCTTGTCGGCCCTTACCTACTCGACGGTTCGCGTCGCTTATGTGCCTGCCGGGAATGGGACCTATGTTTCTGTTGCAGATCGATTGCTGTTCGATACCATCGCTTATCCGGCGGGTTACAGCTACCGGATCTCAGATAGCACGACCGAGTTGGTCAACGGCACATTCTCGGGATAGCCGATTGTGCGGCGTCCCAAGCTCCGTCTCTCGAGGATGACGGGAGCGGCTAGACGCGGACGACTGTCACGGGCATTCCGGGCGTCGCGTCGAACTGGGAGGCCGCATTCGACTCGCGCCGGGAGATCTCGAGAAACCCGCTCGAAGACAACATCGCGAGGAACTCGCCCAGAGCCACGAGGCCGTACGTGCGCACGAACGGGACGGTAAGTTCGTATCCTCCGATCGCCACGTGGAGGCGGTCGCCGAACGACCACGTCGCCTCCGCGAGGGAGCGCGGGATGTTCGTCACGACGTTTCCGAAGCGGTCGTACGTGATCACGACGCCCTCGAATCCCCCTTTGTGTTTCTTCGGCTCTCCGAAGTCCAGATCGACGAAATCGCTCACGACCGGCCCGACGTCTTTCACCTTCGTGCCGGTGATCAGGTGTGCGGCTGCGGGGGCGAACAGGTCGCGGCCGTGGAAGGTGTCCGAGAGCTCGGGGCGTCCGAGCTTGCGGTTCGTGAGTTCGCGGACTTCCTTGAGGCCGAGACGTCGGGCCGCGGGCACGAGGAGTCCGTTGTCCGGGCCTACGAGGTACGCGCCTTCGCAGACGCACACGATGCTCCGGCGCTTCGTTCCGACGCCCGGGTCGACTACGCCCACGTGCGCCGCGAACGGGTAGTAGGGCACCGCGCAATACAGCACGTAGGCGCCGTGCCGGATGTCGTGCGGCCGGACGTTGTGGTCGAGGTCCACGATCGTCAGGTCTGCGTCGATGGAGAGGATCGCCCCCTTCATCGCCCCGACGTACTCGCCGAGTCCGAAATCCGTCGTGAGTGTGATGATGCCGCCCATGTCCCGTCCCCTCCTCAGCGGATGTGCTTCAGCCCTTCCTTGATTCGAGAGATCTCCCGCTTTCGTCGCTCGAGTTCTGCCTCAGCCTTCGCCGCGCGCGCCTCCCGATCCTTCGCCTTCGCCTCGCGGGCCTTCAGTTCCGAGCGAGCCGCCGTCGCGGTCGCCCGCTCGGCGTTGAGTCGATCCCGTTGCTCGGCGAGCTTCGCTCCCCGATCCTCGAGGGCCTTGCGCTTTGCCGCAACGGCCGCCTCGAGACGCTTCGCCTCGGCGCCCATCCGCGCCTCTTGTTCCTGGAGCGCCGCTTCCTGATCGTCCAGTTCGGCGGCCCGTCGCTTCAGCACCTGCTCGCTCGCTTGTGCCGCCGCCGCGAGTTCCTCGACCTCGGCCACGCGTGCGTCGATTATCGCGAGCTTCCTCCGTTGATCCTCGTTCGCCTTCGCCTCGCGTTTCGCGATTGTGTCATCCCTCTTCTCGAGTTTCGCCTTCTCCTGCTCGATGTCGGCCTCGGCCTTTTCCAACGCGGCTTTGCGTGATTCGATGTCCTGGAGGTCCGACAAGAAAGCCGTCTCCTGTTCTTCGAGCGTGGCTCGGAGGGATTCCAGGGAATCGGATTCCGCGGCGAGAGCGCGTTCCTTCGCCGCCGCGTCACGCTCGCGTCGCTCGAGTTCGGAACGGTTGACGTTCGCTTCCTGCTCCATCCCCGTGCGCCGGGATTGGAGGTCCTCCTCGGCGACTTCGATCGCATCGGAGCGTTCCACGAGCTTCGCGGCTGTGGCTTCCGAGGATCGCTCGCCTTTCGTCAGGGCCGCCTCCCGCCGTTTCACCGCAGCCTCCCGTTTCGTGAGTTCGTGCTCGAGGGAATCGATCGATCGCAAACGCTCTTGCGCCGCGCGCTCGGCGCGAAGCAGCTTCAGGGCCTGATCCTTGAGGCGGTTGCGGTTGGCGGAGAGGTCCTCCTCAACCTGGGCGATCTGTCGTTCGCGCCGCTCGAGTTCCTTGGCGTGCGCCGCGATCTCCCGCTGCCGGCGTCGTACATCGACCTGTCGCTCGCGCGCCTCCCGTTCCTCCGCGGCGACTTTCCGATCCCTCGTCGTGAGGTCCTTCGCGACTTGCTGCATCCGCTTGGTCGCCCGACCGAGTTCGTCGCGTCGATCGTCGAGCCCCTCGTCTTCCGCCTCGACCGCCTCTGCGTGCTTGTCAACTCTTGCCGCCTGCGCGCGCAGCTTCGCCGCTTGGCCGTCGAGATCTCTGAGCCGGTTCGCGACCGTCTTCTCGCGGTCGACCACCGCGGCCTCCCGCTCCGTGAGGGACGCGTCGTGGTCGCGAAGTTTTCCTTCCCACTCGCGGGACGACTGCTCCTGAAGGTTCAGCTCCCGTTCCCGTTGCTCCGCCTCCGCTAGGCGTGCGTCGAACATCTTGCGGGCCTCCGTGATCTTCTCGGTCTCCTCCTGGAGGCTGCTGTAGAGCTCGTTCGCCTGTTTCCGTTCGCGATCGAAGGAACCGTCGCGTGAATCGAGTGCGGCCTCGCGATCGTGCAAGGCGGTCTCCCGGACCGCGAGCTCCCGTTCGATGGACGAGGCTCGTGACTCCCGATCCGCGAGACCCTTCCTCTGGGCCTCGAGCTCGGCCTTTGCCCTGCTCGATTCCATCGCGAGGAGATGCTTCTGTGATTCGAGCTCCACGGATTCGGACGCGTTGCGCGCTTCGAGCCGTTGCATGATCAACGCGCTCGCCTCCTTGACTGTGGCGAGCTCGGAGCGCAAGGCGTCGAGTTCCCGCTGCCTCAGCCCGCTTCGTTGGGACTCCTGCTCGAGCTGCCACTTCCGGCGGTAGAGCTCCTCTTCCCGCTCGATGAGACTCTTCTCCTGATCCCGTCGGATATCGAGATCCCGGGCGTACGCCTCGCGCTCGGCCGCCTCCTCGGCGCCGACTCGCGTGAGGAGCGCGTCCGCGTCGCCGATGCCGTCCACGGAGGCGTCGGGGTAGCTACGTTGCAGCTGCTCGATGCTGATCGAGGAGTGGCCGTAATCGTATGTGCGCACCTCGAGCTGGGCCTTCGAACTCGTCGCGTCCTTGAGGATTTCCGGGACCGCGGGTCGGCCGGCGAGGTCCACGGACGATCGGTGCTCCGCGAGGACGCCGTCGCCGTCCCGGAGGACCAGCACCCCCTCGGAGGGCACGTCGCCTCGGAAGACGGACGTCTTGAGGAGCCCGTTGAACTTCATCGCCCGGAGCTCCTCGAGGATCGACCGGATCGCCGCGGCCCCCCCGTCGGCGATTCGTTCCACTCGACCGGGAGGGACCTCCATGGTGCGCGCCCAAGATTGTTATCACGTTAAGAAACTTGCCGTGAGATTCTACTCCATGAAACAAAATCCGAGTCCGATGGAGTCGTTGCGGCGGCCCACGAGATACGGCCTCTAGCGCGATCCGAGTCAACCTCAAACAAGGTTAACATTCGCCGCGACGCGGGCCGACAACGATTTTCTAGAACCCCCGCGATGGTGTGGCCGCGTTCATGATGACAAGAGGGTCAGCCGACGCCTGTCGTGACGACCCCTATGAGTGCTGAAACGCAAGCGCCCGGCGATACGTTTCGCTTCGAGGCGACGAAATCAGCCGTGATACCGGGTCCATAACGCCTTTAGACCGGGAAGGGTGAAACCAGGACTCGAGGCCCTCCATGGACCGCTCCCGTCGATTTCGTCCGCTCGCGATCGCGATTACCGCGCTGCTCCTCGCCGGCCTCGCCCTGATTGCGGTGCCGCCGCGCGTCTCGGCGGGCACTGCCATCGTCTTCAGCGAGGACTTCGAGAGCGGGCAGATCTCCCCGACCTGGGAAGTCCGCGACACGAACCCGCTCGCGGGCCTCGACTACTGGGGCATCTCGAACTACCGGGTCCACGGCGGCAACTTCAGCGCGTGGTGCGCACAGGTGGGAACCCAATCGGTCGGCAGCCAGAACAACTCGGACGTCCACATGTACGACGACGAGATGCAGGCGGACTTGGTCGTCAACTTGAGCGCGAACGGGTTCGTGAGCCTCACGCTCTCCTTCTACTATTACTCGCACACCGAGAGCGGTGGCGGCGACTGGATCCAGGCGTGGTACGAGGCGGGCGGCACCCAGTTCCCGATCTTCAACAACACGGGCGGCACCGGCAACAAATTCGACCTGGCGTCGGTGGCAGTGCCCACCGACGTCGAGCGGCTAATCATCCGGTTCCACAGCGATAGCGCGAACCATGGCTTCGAGGGCGCCTACGTGGACGACGTCGTCTTGACGGGCTCGGAGAGTACCCCGCCCGCGTCGAGCGTCTCCAGCCTGCCGGCGCTGACCAACGGTTTGCCCGCCCCGATTGCGTACACCGCGCAAGACAACGCGAACGCGAGCGGCGTCGACTATGCGGAACTCTGGTACCGACTGGGGACGTCCGGGAACTTCACCCTGTATACGACCCCCTCCGACCCGCTCGGGGAATGGATTACGCGATCGATTCCGTTCGACGTGACGTTCGCGGCGGGCGACGGTTACTACGAGTTCTACACGATCGCGGTCGACCGCGCGGGGAATGTGGAAGCGCCCCCCGCGACCGCGGACGCTTCGATGACGATTGACACGACCGCCCCGACGCTCACGGTCACCTCTCCGTCGTCCGGCGCCACGCTCGAAGGGTCGGCCACGGTCACGTGGGACGCATCCGACTCGCTCTCCGGCATCGACCACTACGAGGTGAGCGTCGACGGGGGAGCGTTCCAGAGCACCGGAGCGAGCCCGTCCGCCTCGTTCGGCGATCTCGGGGCCGGGGACCACACCGTTACCGTGCGGGCCTACGATCGGGCAGGGAACATCCAGACCGCGAGTGTGACTTTCGCCTTCGTCCCCAGCGCCTTCCCGTGGTGGCTGATCGCCATCATCGTGGCGGTGGCCGCGGGGCTCCTCTTGTTCTTCCTGTGGTGGAAGCGGCGGAAGGACGAGGAAGAGAAGGAAGGCCAGCCCGCTTCCGGAACGGGAGAACCCTCCGCTCACCCGCAGGAAAGGTCGGTCGCCGAAGCGAAGCCGGAACACGAGGCGGCTCCCGAAGAGTCGCCTCCGACGGATCCTCCGATCTCGCCCCCGTAGCGCTCCACGTCAGCGGCCAAGAAATGAAAGGGGCGGCCCCGGGAGGGACCGCCGTTCTGCGTTCCTAAAGGTACGGTTCGACGCCGGTCATCTGGGCGACCAGATCGGCCGGGATCGCTTCGTCGTCCGAGAGGCCTCCGCGGAGGTTTCCGTTCAGCCCGCCGTTCGACCGCTGCACCCCGACGAACCATGGCGCGCGCAAGGTCCTGCCGCCGCACACCGCGACGACGTCCCCGTAGAAGAAGCCCGACGGGATCGTCTGGCCCCCGCTCAGGGTCACCGTGGCCGTCGCCATGCCGCCCGCCGCGATGCTCAGGCTTGCGGGGCTCACGGCGACCCACTTCGTTCCAGACTGAGCCTGCGTTACGCTCAGAGTGCACGTCAGCCCGCCGCCTGTCTCGTCGTGGAAGGCGACGACCATCGCGCCGTCGACGGGTTTGCCGCCGGTCGACACGCCGAAGCTCACGGAGGCCGGCGACAAGGTCGCAGGCGTTCCGTCCGCCGAGGCGACGTTGATCCGTCCTCCCCCGCGGGACAGCGGACTCGAGAGAGCCGCACCTGGCGGAGTGGGGCTCTTCACCGGCCGGTCCGCGGTGTTGACGAGCGCCGACTTCACCTGCTGAGGCGACCAGCCTGGGTGAGACGCCAAGAGCAGCGCGGCGGAGCCCGCCGTGTGCGGCGTTGCCATCGACGTTCCGGAGAAGAAAGCGTACTCCGGTTCGTAGGCCGCGTTGAAGACGCTCGAGAGCACGTTGACGCCGGGCGCCGTGATGTCCGGCTTGATCAAGAACGTGTACGGCGTCGGACCGCGGCTCGAGAATCCTGCGAGGAAGTCCGCGTTCGACGTCACGACCTCGACGATCGTCGTGCCATCCACCGTGACCTCCGCTCCGTCGTTCGCCTTGAGCGTCGCGCCGTCCGGGATGGAGACCATCGCGGCCGGGATCGTGGGATTGTGGATTCCGTCGGCCCCCATCGCGGTCGGATCCCCGAGGACGTTGTTGACGATTAGCACGCCGACCGCTCCCGCGTCCTGTGCGCTCTGGATTTTCGTGCCGAACGTGCACGTGCCGCGGTCGATGACCGCGATCTTGCCGCTGACGTCGTTCGTGATCGCCGTGCAGCCCAGCGCGGGCGTCGCGACTGCGAGGTCCGCGGTGATCGCTGGATCGTAGTTCTTGAACTGGCCGAGCGCTGCGCCGATCGTCGAGCCGCCCAGAGTCACGGTGATGCCCATGTAGTGCGGGTCGGTGCTCGCGCCGGCCGTGATCACGTTCGCCGCGGATCCGGGAGATTCGATTGTCATCGTGCCGGGTCCCGAGTTGCCCGCCGCGACCGCCGCGACGACGCCCGCGTCGACCGCTGCGTTAAGGGCGTCCGCCAGGAGATCGTGCGGACCTTGGACTCCGCCTCCGATGCTCAGGTTGATGACGTCCATCCCGTCGATGACCGCCAGCTCGACCGCCTCGAGGATGTCATGGCTGAAGGCGCTCCCGCCCTTCTGGTAGAAGCCGACCCCCATCCCGGGGAAGACGTCGTAGTCGTACAGGGTCACACCGGGCGCGACGCCGCTGAGGAAGCCCATCGCGTTCGCCCCCGCGGCCGCCAGGTCGAGCATCGTGTCTCCCACCTTGACAGGGCCTTCGATCTTGCAGCCGCCGATCGTCCCGGCGACGTGCGTCCCGTGGTCGGCCACGATCGCCGTCCCGAACGGAAGGCCGCTGAAGAAGAGCCCTCGGTGTACGACGGGGTTGCTCGCGCGGCAGCTCGAGATGAACGGATGCGTGTCGAGGATGCCCGTGTCGACCACGCCGACCTTGATCGCGGCGAGATCGCCGTAATCCGGCGTGCCGGAGAGGTCGACCCCCAGGCCGGCCCAGACCGCGGGCGCGTGGATCAACGGCAACGAGACATCCATCGAGGGTTTGTAGAGCCAATCCGTGACGACGTCGTTCACGCCGGGGCCTCCCTTCAGGGTGTCCGGGGCGACGCCGTTGAGCTGGACCGCCATGCCGTTGAGGACGTACGAGTACTCTGCGAGGACCTCGACTTGCGCGACGTTCGAATGCATCCAGGCCCGGAAGTTCGCGTGCGAGTTCGCGAGGAAGTTCGCATACGCCTGCGGCGCCGGATCGTGCGCGTTCAGGTGCTTGCC
>DASPZJ010000014.1:0-26412 GCA_035636315.1 Thermoplasmata archaeon | reverse complement strand
TGAGGGCCAACGTGAACAAGGTATCTGTAGGGGAACCTGCAGATGGATCACCTCCTAAGAACGCCATCAAGCGAAGGAGACCTTGGCAAGGTAGAAAGGGCCTCTGCTTCCCGATCGCGAGCGTCTAATCCACTCCTTTTTTTGGAGCCGTAGTGAGCGCACGCTCTGTTCACTTTCAGGCACCTCCTGGGAGCTAGGTATAATCTTTCGAACCCTGTCCTCGTACGCTGAGCTTTCTCATTGGTCGGACCCGCCGCCAACAATCGGCACAAATGCGACTCGGTCCCCGGAAAGCGGAGATCAAGGATGGATCGCACCTCTGGGGACTCAAACGTCAAGGAGACCCGCGAGAAGCTCAAGCCGGTCGGCGGGGGAGGTCGAAGCACTGCGGGATGCCCTGCTGCGACATCGATGGCCAGGTGGTCCAACTGCGCATTGATCCAGGACCACCCGAGGACCTGGTCGAGGCTGACGGACCTAGCATCCATGGACGTTTTCGCTCCGAGCAAACCCGAATCGAGCGAGGCAATATTGCGAGCCACACGAAACCGGCTGGAACGAAGGCGGTGACCGCGATGACGTTGGACTAGAGATACCGCTAGGTGTCCCTACGAGCTATGCGTCGCGTGAGCTCCTAAGCCGCGGTCTCGAGAATCTTGCCGTCCCGGATGTCGAGGACGCGATTGGCGATGTCCGCGACCCGAGCGTCGTGGGTGACAACGACGATGGTCTTCTTGAGATCCTGGTTCAGTCGCTGGAACAGGTTGAGGACTTCCTGGCCCGTCTTCGTGTCGAGCTCTCCTGTGGGCTCGTCCGCGAGGAGTAAGGGCGGATCGTTCGACAGGGCGACCGCGATGGCGATCCTCTGTTGCTCGCCGCCGCTCAGCTCGTCCGGCCTATGGCGCGCACGGTGGGCGAGGCCGACGAGATCAAGGAGTTCCTTCGTCCGAGTCTTCCGGGCGGTGCCGTCTTTGGAGGCGAGGCGCATCGGCAGCTCGATGTTCTCCTCGGCGGTCAGCGTCGGGACGAGGTTGAAGAACTGGAAGACGAAGCCCGTCTGTCGCAATCGATACCTAACGAGTTCTCCGGTGCTGAAGTCGACGAGGTTCGATCCGTCCACCTCGATTCGACCCGCGGTCGGGCGGTCGATCCCGCCCAGGATATTCAGGAAGGTCGTCTTGCCGCCCCCCGAAGGCCCTCGAACCGCAACGAATTCTCCGTCATCGACGTGCATGTCGAGGCCGCGTAATGCGATTACTTCCGCTTTCCCCGTTCGATAGACTTTGATCAAATCCTTCGTCAGGACTCTTGGCACGTTTATCCACCTCGCAATTTGAGGACGCGTCCGATGTCCATTCGTGCGACTCGAAGCGAGACGAGGAAGGACGTGATGAGCATCGCGATCGGCGCGGCAGCGAGGAGCAGAAGCGACGCGACCGGGACGACCAGGAAGCGGGGCACCAGGCTCTCCCCGGCATCCGAGACCCCCAAAGTCGTGGAAAGGTAGGCTGTGAGGACGCCTATTCCAGCGCCAATCACCAGCCCGACGAGCAGGATCGACGACGCCTCACCGATTAACAGGGAAGCGGTCTGCCATCCGCTGGCGCCGCGCGCTCGGATGGCCGCCAACTCGACTTCTCTCTCAAGGGTCGCCGCGTACAGGATGAGCCCGAGTCCCGCTGTGAGGATCACGACCATGAATGCCAGCTCCAGCTCCATGAATCCAAAGAAGGCCCGGAACAGCGGGACAGAACGCAGCTGCTCGACCTCTTCCTCGGCGACGTGAATCCCGCTCGCGCCCAGGCGGCGAATTCCTTCCTCGGCCGTTCGCCAGTCCGCCCCTGCACGCAGGTCGACGAGGTATCGCTGCGGGTCGATGTTCTGGTCGATGAGCGGCCCCAGAGTATCGTAACTACCGTAGATCGCCAGCGGCACGCCAGATCCGACCGCAGACGTTCCGGGGAGCCCACGAACCGTCCCGCCGATCCTCGAGTTGACCACAACTCTCTCGAGACTACCGTTTTCGTTGTGTATGTTCCGTCTGAGGGTCAACACATCGCCGACCGCAAGGTACGCTCTGGCCAGATACGCTTCTGTCACGAGGACCTGTCCGGGACTCGCGAGCACCTGTTGCACCGCTCCGCTGTCAAAGTCCCGGAAGTACCAGGGTTCTGGCTTCGCCATGGACAGATACGTTCCGGGGTCCAAGGCGAAAAGATCCCCGTAGGGGAGCGGATCGGCAGCCACAGCGTACACCCTCCGAACGAGCGTGAGGCCATCGACTTCCGGGAGAGCCCGGACGCTAGCTGCGAATCCCGGATCAGAAGGAGGAGCGTCAATGGCAATGTCCCCCCCGATCGCAGCCCGAAGCTGGCCCTCCTGGTACGCAAGCTGAGAGGAGAAGGTGACAAGGGTGAACATGCCGAACGCGAGGCCGAGAGCGATGATGACCGCCACGTTTGCGGCTCGTCGGGGATTACGCTGCAGATTCCGGGTGATCACGTGGTGCAGGTTCTTCGCGAAGGGCCTAGCCACGCGGGAAGCGGCCTCGTAGACCCTACTCGTGGACCTTGTGAGGAGGCGGCCTGAGCCGACCATGAGGAAGATGGGCGCCAGCGGGAGGAGGACGACGAACAACGAGCCAACCAGGAAGGTGACAAAGCTGTTTTCCCGACTGTACAGGACCATGCCGTAGGTCAGGGCCGCCAGCGTGACGAGGAGGACATCCCACGAAGACCGGTATCGGATGTGGGTCTCACCCGGGGCGTAGTATCGAAGCGTTTCGACGATGGGGAGGTCGGCCGTCCGCCGCGCGGACCGGTAGCTCGTCGCCGCCATGAAGAGGACGCTGAGGCCCGCAACGGTTGCGACGGTGGCGGGCGAGAGGACGACGAGTTCGTATTGCGGGGCAGAGGCCGTGCTGAAGAGACTGACGAAGGCCAGGAGGAACCGGCTCAGGCCGACGCCCGCCACGAGGCCGATGAGGGCGGCAATGACACCGCTGAAGGCCGCCTCCAGCACGAGCAGACCCAGGGTCTGGTCTCGCGACGCCCCGCGGGTCTTCAGGACCGCAAGTTCCCGGCGACGCTCCGCGTGGCTCAGGTCGATGCCTATCGCCCCCAAGTAGATGCCAAGCAGCAGGACCGGTGTGGATAGTCCGAGATAAAAGATCCTTTGGATGATCAGGGCGCTCTCGAAGCTCGAGAGCGCATCAGGGACGTTGTCGGAACTTACGTGACCCCCGAACAGACCCAACACGCTGTTGATTTGGCGCTCGAGTATCGCCAAGTTCCCTCGAGACGCTTCGATGTCGTACGGATCGAGCACCTGCGCCCGGTCGATTCGTATCTCGCCGGTGAGGCACGGGAAGTTGATGACGGAGCACTGTCCGTTTCCCGCGTACGTATAGCCGAGTTGCTCCTCATACCAGGCGGCATCCTCCACGTGCACGACTGCAAGGGGCGGCAAGACCGGACCACCTCTGGGACGCACGCCGCTGAACACGGCGGCAACCGTCACATTCACCCGCGGGCCGGTCTGATTGGTCGGGTCGAACGAGGAGAGAAGTAAGCTCACCGTCGCGCCGGTGGAGACATTCAGTCGCGCCGCGAGGTCTTCGGACAACGCAGCCGTGCCTCGCGGAAGGGAGAAATTACCGGAGACAACCGTGATTTCCTCGAGGGCCGACGGGAGACGACTTGGCTCCACCCCAATTACCAGGGCACCGACTGGACCCGAAACCGCACCCGATTCGATCTTGCCCATCCCCGTAAAGCGCGTGACGGCCACACGGAGGACTCCCGGGATATTCTCGACCGCCTGGCGTAGCTGGGTACCGTTGGACGAGGGCCGCGCTTCCAAATTGATGTCCGCCGGGAGGTTCGCGAGGAACGCATCGAGCGTGGCCCGCGTGGACGAATCGATTGCGATGAACGTGCCCGAGACGAACGTGACCGCCAACAGGACCCCGATCATCGCCGTGAGGGTCCGCCGGCGACTTCGAATGACATTGATCACCGCGTACCGAATCAGGGCCACAGCGGTTCCTCCGCCCCGCCACGGTCAATGACCCGCGTCATATAAGCACTATGCCGCCGCCGAGCGGACGCTCTCGACACACGGCCCGCCGACGGCATCTGGAACCGCGTGTCCGGCCACGGACCTCATTTCCGGGCGGTCACGATGACGCACTCGCAGGGAATTTCGATGCTCCGGCCTTTCCGCCATTTCCGGAGGTTCTCCCGCGTCCGCGCGAGGATCTTCTGCTGGACCGGCGGGTCTTCTTCCTTGAGCGAGTGCCCGAGCGGCGTCCCACCCAAGATCGTCTCGAGATAATCCGCTTCGTCCTTCCACACGAACGAATGCGTCTTTCGGTCCTCCTTCGCCTCGCCGAAGCCCGCATCCTCGAGGAGCTTCACCATCTCCCCGGGTCCGCCGAGTTCGTAGGGCGTCGGCAGGTATCCGGTCTCATCGGGCTCGGCGAACTCGAGCATCGGTCCCACGATTACGTGGAGCGCGGCCGCCCTCTCCGCCGTACTCCACACGGTCGCGCCGATCCGGCCTTTGGGCTTCAACACTCGGAAGGCCTCCGCGGCAACCGCCTCCGGATTCGTGAAAATTTGGAAGCCGAAGCGGCTCGTGGCGAGATCGAACGTGTCGTCGGGGAAGTCCATCTTCTCCGCGTCCATCACGCGGAACGCGGCGTTGAGGATGCGCCGCTCTTTCGCGCCGTTCGTCGCCCGCTCGATCATCTTCTCGGAGAGATCGATGCCGACGACGTCTCCTTCGGGGCCGACCATCCGGGCCATCGACAACGCCGGCTCTCCGGGTCCCGTCGCGATGTCGAGCGCCCGCTCATGGATTTTCGGGTCCACCCGGGCGAGCAGATCGAAGCCGTACGGTTCGAGCCATCGAAGGATCTTCGAATAGTTCTGCGCGCTTTCGTTCCACGTGGTGCGCGTGTATTCCTTGTACGACTCGTCCGTGTACTTCCACGGGGCCATCTGCGTCCCCCGTCCTGCATCGACGTCCCGCTATTTCTGGGTCGCGTGCGGGCGTCCGAGCCAACCTTTCCGGCGCATCCACACCACGAGCGCCAGGGTCGGCGCGATCATCAGGGCGAGCGCGAGGTAGAGGCCCTCCGGCTGGTTGAATCCAAAGAACGCCACGTTCATCCCGAAGGCGCTCGACACGAGCGCGATCGGCAGCGTCACCGTAAAGAGGACCGTCAAGACCTTGATGACCTCATTCACCTCGTTCGAGACCAAGGTCGCCTGGACTTCCATCAGGCTCGCGGCGATCTCCCGGTTCGCGTCGAGCGTGTCCAGCGCGCTGATCATGTGGTCTTGCACGTCGCGGAGGTAGTTCCGCGTCTCCTTGTGGAAGAGCGGGATCTCGAGGCGAGTCAGGAGGCCGAACAGGTCTCGCTGCGGCCGGAGCGTATTGCGCAGACGGACGATGTCCGTCCGGAGCTCGTGGAGGCGGGTGATGCCCTCCCCGCTCGGACGCCGGACGATCTCGTCCCCGAGCTGGTCCAGGAGGGATTGGAAACGGTCCAGGTGCGGGAAGTACGAGTCCACCAGGACGTCGAGGATTGTGTACGCGAGGAAGTCCGCGCCCGCCTTCAGCATCCGCGGGTTCTTCTTCCGCAGTCCGATCCGCACGTCCTCGAGCTGCGAGAGCACCTTGTCGTGGACCGTGACGATGAACTTCCTCCCGAGGAACAGCGAGAGCTGGTCCGTGTCGATGTCTTCCGCCCACACGATCGTGCGGGCGACGACGAAGACGAGATCCTCGTACACGTCGATCTTCGGGGCGAGGTCGTGGTTCTGGGCGTCCTCCAACGCGAGCGGAGGGAAGGCGAAGAGCGTCTCCAGTTCCTCGAGGGTCCGCGCGTCGGGGTCGACGACGTTCACCCATGTGACCGCGTATTTCTCCAGGAGTTCCCGGCACCGGCCCACCGTCGCGTCGGCCTCTTCGATGACCTCGGTCGGCGTATAGGCGATCACCTGGACGCGGACCATTGCGCCGCGAACCGGTCGAATGCCCTTTAACATTTGTGCGGTCCGCCCCATGCGAAACTCCAAATGGCCCGCTTCCCTTGCGGCCCGCCGTGGGCCCATGAAGGTCGTCCACCGCAAGGCCGCCAAGGCCCTGAAAGGGGACAAGAGCCTCTCCTACCAGTTGATCAGCCCGAGCACGGTCGGATCGCGGAAGTTCATGATCACCCTCGTCGACGTCCGCCCGGGCGGGAGCACGCCGGTCCACGAGCACCGCACGGTCGAGTCGATGTACTTCATCGTCGAAGGCCGTGGGGAGGTCAGCTCCGGCCGCGAGACGAAGGTCCTCGGTCCCGACACGGCCGTGTACTTCCCCGCCGGCAGCACGCACGGGATCCGGAACGTCGGCCGCACCCGCTTGCGGTACCTCTCGTGCCACGCGCCGCCGTACGAGATCGAGGAACTGTACAAGAGCTGGCGCGAGCACGAAGCCCTCGTGATGACGGGCGGCTGAGGGCCGTCGGCACGGCGCAAGGACCCGCAGTTTTAAGCGCCCTCATCCGCATATTACACCTCGTTCGGTCGACCGGGGCCGAGGCCCGGGAGACGCGGGGCGAAGGTGGCGTCGTGCGATCGACGCCGAACGCGGCCGCGGACCCGGAGGGTACCGGGGTGAGGAGCGATGACGGAACTCATGGAGCAGCTGCGGATCGACGCTGCACAGAGACCCGTGTCCGGCGAAGAGGAAAGCGACGACAACCTCGTGCGACTGTGGCAAGACGAACTCCGTGAGGCCCGGGAGAAGCTCGAGGTGTACCGGTCCGATGCGTCGGCATCGCGGGCGTTCGGCGCGGACGTGCGGCACACGCAGGCGATGCTGGAGAGCTTGCCTGCCCGCATCGCGACCCGGCGCGCAGAGATCGCGTACGAGCAGTGGGCGCAGGAAGCCCTCGCCGGCCTCGAGGAGATCCCCGTGTCCTCGATGGACCGCTCGTTCGCCTCGATCCACAAGGAGTACCTGACCGTCCTCGCGCCGGAGCTCGCGATCGCGATCCCGAAGAAGTCGCACTTGTGGGCCGACTGGTCCGTGTGGAACTTCAAGCGGCATCGGCTCGATCGCGCCAAGGCGCTGCCCGCGGAGGCCGTCCAACGCGCGCGAGGCTCGCTGACGCACTTCGACCGTCTCGAGGTGTGGCAGGCCGTCGGGACGGCCGACCCGTGGCTCGTCGGCGTCGTGCGGACTCCGAACGACCGCGAACGCTTCTACCTCGTGTACGACTGGGGCGTCGAGACCTCGGCGGGGCGGGACGCGCTGCGGTAGGGCCAACGTTTATCCGGCGGGTGCGGGTGAACGCCCGCGATGCGTCTCGTCCTCGTGGTCCTCGGCATCCTGTTCCTGCTGGCGGGCCTCGTGTGGACGCTCCAGGGCATCGGGACCCTGCAAGGCTCGTTCATGTCGAACAGTCCAACCTGGGTGTGGATCGGCGGGATCACCGCCTTCGCGGGATTCGGGATCGTGGTCCTCGGTCTGACGAAGAAGGCGGCGACGAAGAAGGCGTGAGACTCAGCCGGCAAGCAGCGTGATCGAGTCGTAGCCCGCGGAGCCCTTCGGGAACGGCGGCACGGGCGTTGGCTCCTGCGGCGTCCCGGTGCCGTCCACGGCGCGCGCGACGATCCGGAACGATCCGCTCCCGGGAGGGGTCCAGAGGAACGTCCAGAGCCTCCAGGTGAGACCTGATTGCGCCGGGTACAGGTTCGCGGCGGTCCACGGGCCGCCCGCGATGCTCAGCTCGACGGCGGAGATCCCGCGGTCTCCCGCGAACGCGACGCCGCCGATCGTCACTTGAGGGCCGACGACCGACCCGTCCCGCGGCGTGGCAATGATCGCGGTCGTGTGGACTCGCCCGTTCTCTTGCCCATTCACGTCGTAGTCCGAGTTCGTCCAACCTTTCTGCTGCCAGTATCCGAGGAACTCGCCCCGGGTGGCTTCGATCTTCGTCAGCCACTTCGCATGGAACATCCCGTACAGGCCGGGCACGATGATCCGGGCCGGGTAGCCATGGGCGGCCGTGAGTTCGTACGGGCCGTTCATCTGGAACGCTACGATCGTGGCGGGGTCCATCGCCTTCGGCATTGGGATCGCGGCGGTGTAGCCATCCGCGCAGGTGAACACGACCCAATCCGAGGTGGGGTCGGCCCCGGCGGACTGGAGGAGGGTCGCGAGCCGCACGCCCGTCCAGTCGGCGGTGCTGATCAGATTCCCACCGACCTCGTTGCTCACGCACTCCAGCGTGACGAACTCGTTGACCGCGGCGAGGCCCGTGAGCTGCGCGTACGCGTACGATGCCGGGTTAGAGACCATCCCTCCGACGGTGAGCCGCCAGCGGTCCGCCGCGACGTCCGGGTGGAGGTCCGGGTCGATCAGGTTCTTCGTGACGACGTAGAACTCGGGGGTCGGCGTGACTTCCTTCGCGAACATCTCCTGGATCGAGGCGAACACGAGCCGCCCCTTCTGGGCGGCGAGGCTCGCCAGCCCGTAGAACGCCAGCGCGGTCGCGAGGACCGCGAGGACCGAGCCGACGAGGAACTGCCGTCGGGAGAGGCTGAATCCCTCCGGATATTCCGCGGCGACGTCGATCAGGATGTGGTCGAGGACGGCGGCGTAGATCCACGCGCCGAGCAGCTGGCTCAGCGTCGCAAGGGTCGGGCCCACGAACGTCGCCGACCCGAAAAACCCCGCGCCGAGGAGCGGCAAGATGAAAAGGAGCACGATCGCCGCGGAGCTGAGCGTGTAGAACGCCAACACGTACCATCGGTTCTTCAGCCACTTCTGGATCCGCCGGAAGAAGACCGCGTAGATGCCCGGCAGGACGAGGAAGACCCCGAGCGCGGTCAGCAGGGCGAGGAACTTCGCGCCTTCGCCGAGGGTGTGGATGAAAAACGACTCGATCGCGCCCGGCGTGCGGCCGACCGCGAAGTCGACCGCGATCTCCGGCAGGAAGACGCCGAGGGCGAAGGACCGCATGAGGAACGTGACGAGCAGGCCTGCGCCTCCCGCGAGGACGCCCGCGCCGAACCGGTACCATGGGAGCCTTCGGAGAAACGTCCGAACCGTTCCCCAGCGACCGGCCACATCCGGACAGAGATGGCGCGCCCCTTTGAATTTATGCCACAGCCGATGATTCGGACCCATCCTTTTATCTAGGCCGACACGCGTCCTCGAAATGCGGTGAAGTTGTCGTCATGACCGTAAGCTCCCAAGCCCGGGTCGGACGGCGCATCGTCCTTACCGTTTTCTGGACGATGCTCTTGATCGTCGGCCTCACGATTGGGGTCCTCGTGGCCGTCCCGGGAATCCAAGACGCGATTCAGACGGCCTCGGGGGCGGTGGCGGGTGGGGTCTTCGCGCCATCGATCGCGGTCGCCCTGGTCATGCTCGGCCTCTGGGGGATCGCTGCGAACCACCGCAACATGAAGCATGCGGTCGACATGATCGCCGAGGTCGATCGCGCGCGGAAGGAAACGATCCAGCTCGAGAGCACCCGGTTCATGCCGAAGTGAGTCGCACCGCCCAGCGACCCGGGTCGAGCGTGGAAATATGCGCTCCCGCGGCATTCGGTCCTCCTCGGAGGCCCGTGCATGAGCGTCGAGCGTCAGAAGATCCGCGCCGCGGAGTGGCTGTATCGTTGGAGCCTGAGCAACAGCATCATCGGGATCGTCTTCACGATCCTCTCGTTCATGGGCGTCTTCACGCTCGTCCTCGGACCGCTCTTCACCGAGCGGTTCGGTTTTTCGTATCTGGTGACGGCGGTCCTGCTGTTCCTCTTCGTCCTCGCCGTCATCGTGGGCTTCGGCCTCTACCTCGACAAGGTCCTGCACTTCTGGTCCGCGCAGGCCACCGTGGGCACCGTTCGCAACCCCTACTTAGTCCAACGACTCTACCAGAAGGAGCTCCTCTCGCTGATCTACATCCAAGTCCCGCTCCTCAAGAGCGTCCGCGCGATGATCGAGGTCCAGCCCATCGACCCGGCGGCGAAGCGCGAGTACCTCGAGGATCTTGATCGGTCTCTCGCGAAGGTGGAGCAGTCGATTCGGGACAAAGAATGGCCGATCGAGCCGCAGGAACGCGTCTACTGATCGTCTACGCGGCGGCCCCTTCCGTCACGATCTTCCCGTCCCGGATCTCCAGCACCCGGTGGGCGATGTGCGCGACGCGCGCATCGTGCGTCACCACCACGATCGTTTTCTTAAGGCTCTGATTCAGCCTCTGGAAGACGTCGAGGACCTCCTGCCCGGTCTTCGTGTCGAGCTCGCCCGTCGGCTCGTCCGCCAGGAGCAGGGGCGGGTCGTTCGCGAGGGCGACGGCGATCGCGATCCGCTGTTGCTCGCCGCCGCTCAGTTCGTCCGGACGATGGACCGCCCGCTTCTCCATGCCGACCAATTCGAGCAAGCCCGTCGTCCGCTTGCCCCGAGCCGACGGCCTCTTGCCGGCGAGCCGCATCGGCATTTCGACGTTCTCCTCAGCGGTGAGGGTCGGCACGAGGTTGAAGAACTGGAAGATGATGCCGACCCGCTCGAGGCGGTACTGGACGAGCTCGGGGTCGCTCAGGTCGACGAGGTTCGAGCCGTCGACGTCGATGCGGCCGGCGGTCGGCCGGTCGATGCCGCCGAGCAGGTTCAGGAGGGTCGTCTTGCCGCACCCGGACGGCCCCTGGACCGCTACGAGCTCGCCGTCGGCCACCTGCATGTCGAGGCCCCGCAAGGCGATGACCTCCGATTTCCCGGCTCGGTAGACCTTGATGAGGTCCTTCGTGGCGATGTTCGGCATCTCATCCGCTCCGGAGCTTGAGGACCTGGGCGACGTCCAGGTGGGCGGTGCGCGCCGAGACGACCAGGGCCGCCAAGAGGATCGCCACGGGTCCCAGCGTCACGAGGAGGACGGCGTCCCACGGGAACACGAAGAAGTAGGGGACTGCTGGCCCCTGCGTGCCCGGCGGTCCCGCCGCCAGGAACTGCGTCGCGAAGAAGGCGGTCCCCAGGCCGACGCCGGCCCCGATCGCGAGGCCGACGAGCATGATGACGAGCGCCTCCCCGACGAGGAGTCGGGCCGTCTGCCAGCCGCTCGACCCGCGCGCGATGATCGCGGCGAACTCCACGTCCCGTTCGAGGCTCGCGGCGTACAGGATGAGACCGACGCCGGCGGTCAGGATGACGACGATGAACGCGATCTCCATCGCGATGAACCCGTACAGCGCCCGGGAGAAGGGATTCGAACTCTGCTGTTCGATCATCTCGTCCACCACCTGGACGGACGAGACCGCGGGCACGCTGAGGAGTCCGGCCTTCACGCTCCGCCAGTCTGCGTCGGGCCGGAAGTCCACGAGGTACTGGAACGTCCCGGGACCGAACACGGACGACGCCAATCCCTCGAAGGGCCTCAGGGTCTCGAGGCTCCCGTAGATCGCGGGCGTCAGGCCGTATCCGACGCCGGGCAGGAACCGGACCACGCCACCGACGGTGACGTTCTCCCGGACCGTGCCCAGATACGATCCGTTCCGATCGTACGCCTGCATGGAGAGTACGAGCCGGTCGCCCACCTCGAGGAACGCCTGGTTGAAATACGCTTGGGAGATCACGACCTGGCCCGGCGTCGCAAGGATGTCACGGGCGGCCTGGGCATTGCCATCGACAAAGTACCAGAATTCCGGCTGCGCCACGGCGAAGTAGGCGTCGGGGTCGAACCCGGAGACCTGGGCACAGCAGTATCCGGGGTTCACCCCCGAGAAACTCTCGATCCGGACGGCTCCCGCGACGCCGGGGACCGCGGTCAGATTCGCGGTCTCGTCCCCCGCGTTGTACAGGGGGTGGACGGCCGCGTCCGCCCCGACGCCCGCGCGGATCTCCCGCTCGAGGTGCGTCTCGTTCGTCGCGAGGACGGACAGCGAGAAGACTCCGAACGCGAGGCCCAGGGCGATGATGATCGCCACGTTCGCGGAGCGCCGTGGGTTCCGGCTCAGGTTCTTGCGGATGATGTACGCGAGGTCCTTCGTCAGGAGCCGCGTGACGCGCGAGAAGACGTCGTACACCTTCCCCGTCGAGCGGGTCAGGAGGCGGGTGAGCCCGACGATCAGCATGATCGGGACGAACGGCAGCAGGATGAACGGGATGAGGCCGAGGAGGTACGTCCACAGGCTCGTGACCTGGCCTCCCCGCCACCACACCAGGATGTAGTCCGAGACGCCGACCACGACGAGGATCACATCGTTCCGAGGGTTGTAGTGGATCTTCGTCTCGCCGGGGGAGTAGAAGCGGAGCGACTCGATGATCGGGAGGCTCGATGTCCGTTTCGCGGATCGGTACGCGACGACCGCCATCAGGGAGACGCTGAGGAACGCCACGATGATCACGGTGTCCGGCGTCAGGACGAACGCCTCGTATGGAAGGGAACCGCTGAAGTCCGGATTGGTGACGCCCAGGAGGAACCGGCTCAGTGCGACGCCCGCGGCGAGCCCCAGCACGGCCGCGATGAGTCCGCCCGTGACCGCCTCCAGGATCAGGAGGCCGATCACCTGCCCCCGTCGGGCCCCGCGGGTCTTGAGGACCGCGAGCTCCCGCCGCCGCTCCGCGTGGCTCAGGTCCACGCCGACGGCGCCGAGATACACGCCGAGCAAGACCACCGGCATCGACAGCAAGAGGTACTGAATCCGTAACGACGCGATTCGATCCGCGAAGTTCTGGAGGCGGGACAGGATGTTGTCCGATACGTAGCCTTGCGGGCCGATCAGGATCTGGAGTCGGCGCTGGATCCGCTCGAGGTTCCGCTGCGTCTGCTCGACGTCGTACGGGTTCACGTAATGGGCGCGGTCGATCCAGACCTCTCCGTTCAGGGAGAATCCGTAGCCGCTTTGGTTCAGCTGCCCGTTGAGCCAGTCCACGTCACGGATGTGGATGAACAGAATCGAGCCGGGGAACTGAGCAGGAGCGAGCTGGAAGGGAGATCGTAGTAGGGATAGATTGACGCCGTATTCCGTCTGGACGGGCTCGACGATCGCCCCGACGGTCAGGTTCACCTCGTACCGGATCGTGTCGTTGACCCGGTTCACGATAACGACACGGTCGCCGACCACGACCTGGAGCTGGCCCGCGATGCTCTTCGAGAGCCCGATCTCTCCTCGCCGGAGGTCGAGCGATCCGTTGAGCGGAGCGTCCCGCAGCATGTAGGGCGGGTGATCCGGGTCGATTCCGAGCGAGGCGAAGAAGAAGCCCGCGTACCCGGAGCCTACGTTCGGGTTGTCGATTTCGCTGATGTAAAAGCCGCGGTACACCGAGGCGTCGATGACGCCTGCCACGCTGGCGATCTCGGAGCGCAACAGGCTGTAGTTCACCGAGGCGTCGTTCAGGTAGAAGCTGAAGTCGCCGGGGATTCCGGCGAGGGTCGCGTCGAGCGTCGCCCGAGCGGAGGAGTCGATCGCGATGAACGTGCCCGCGACGAACGTGACGGCGAGGAGGACGCCGAGGATCGAGGACACGGTCCGTCGGCGGTTCCGCAAGACATCCGACCAGGCGTACGGCGCGAGGCCGATGGGACTCCCTCACCCACAAAAACCGTCTCCGCTATAAGCGCGTTGGGACTGTTAGGTCGCCCCCACCCGACCGCAGGGGACCGATGGATCGTCGGCCGGGATGATCCGGGTTCGCAAGACGTCCGATGGGAGAGTTTAATATGCCCTATCGTGCCTTCGAGGCGAGGGATTCGCGTGCGAGGGCTGTGGGCGGCGTCGCTCGGGAGTCGTCGTGGCGGGATCGCGGCGTTGGCGGCGGTGCTCGTCGCGTCGTCGTTTGCGGCGCTCGTGCTCGTGCCTTCCCCGGCGAGGGCGCAACAGGGTGGCCCCGACGCGTGCCGGTACGGGTGGACGGACAGCAACAGTCCCCCGCCGCAGGTCCCGTTCAGCTGGATCGAGATCAAGGATAACGGGACGCTCATCGGGGACGCGGATTGGAATGGCCCCCTCGCGAACAACAGCGACGACGGCTACTTGGGCGTACCCCTCGGCTTCTCCATGCCCTTCTACGACGTCTCATACTCCGAGGTCTTCATCGGCACGAACGGGTACGCGTCGTTCGGCCAGGGATCCACCGAATGGAACCTGCCTCCGATCCCCGATCCGCGCCCCCCGAACAACACCGCCTACGGATACGGCCAGGACCTGCGACCGGGCATCGCGACCGGCCAGGGCGGGGTGTACTACCTCCAGTTGACGTCGCCGTCACGGCTCGTCGCGGAATGGTATCAGGTGCCCCATTACGGTGGCGCCAACCCGGTGACGTTCGAGATCCTCTTCTTCGACACGGGCGAGGTCTGGTTCCAGTACCTCGTCGTCGGCGGCCCCGTGACCGTCGTCGGCATCGAGAACGTGGACGGCTCGATCGCCCTCGACTACGGCACGAATCTATCGGCCAACCTGGCGGTTCACATCACGCCGCCGCCCACGGCGCCGCCGGGCCCGGTCGGGGTGGACTTGAAGCCGTGCGGGCAGGGCGTCCGCGCCCGTCCTGGAAACACCGCGGACGCGCGCGTCAACGTGACGAATACCGGCTCGGGCACGGACACGTTCGACATGACGTTCTCCTCGCCGTCGGGCTGGTCCGGGACCTTCTACGAGTCGGACGGATCGACGCTCCTGCCCGACTCCGATAGCGACGGGACGCCGGACACGGGTCCCCTCTCCGCCGGGGGGTCCACGGACGTCATCCTGCGCGTGGACGTCCCGGTCGGGGCGTCGGCCTCCGAGACGATCTCCGTCACGGGGGCGTCGGCCGTGGATTCCGGCGTGTCCGATACCGTCGCCGTGTTGTTTGAGATCCCGCCGGCCGCGCTGGCCCCGCCTCACTTCGACCACGGGCTGGACGCGAACGGCAACGGCCAGTACGACTATCTCATGATCGACATCAACATCACGGTCAGTGTCGCAGACGCGTACGTGGTCCAGGCGCTGCTCCATGATGCGTCCTACTTCAGCTTGTACGTCAACAACTACACCTCCCTGTTTCTGCCGGTCGGTCTCTCGACGGTAACGTTGGGCTACAGCGGCCAGCAGATCAACGCATCCGGGGTGGACGGACCGTATTTCGTCGATCTCCAATTGTACCGGTACAGCGATTTCGCGCTCCTCGACGCGGCCACGCACACCACGCGGGCGTACAGCCACCTGGACTTCGAGACGCCTCCGGCCGCATGGAACCCGCCTCACTGGGAACACCTCCGCGACACGGACGGCGATGGGCTCGCAAATCTCTTGGTCGTGATCGCCAACTTGACCGTGTACCAGGCCGGATTGTTCCAGGTCTTCGGGGAGCTGTTCGATGCCAGCGGGACGCTGTTCACGTACCAGATCAACGTCTCCTTCCTGTCCACGGGTCCCGCCTCGGTCGAGCTCGACTTCACCGGCTACTGGATCAACGGCTCCAACATGGACGGGCCGTACATTGTGCTGATGTTCCTCTCCTCGTTCAGCCCCAACCTGAATCTCGGGGCCAGCAGTCTCACGACCGCCGCGTATCGGCACACTCAGTTCGAGGAGCCCCCGCGGATCGACGCGCCGTACGCGGTGACGGCGCCGAGGATCGACGGCGCGATTTCCGGGCTGGAGTGGGCCGGCGCCAGCCGCACGGACTTGTCCGGGATTCTGGGCAACAGCCTGAGCGGGTTCATGTACGTCGAGAGCGACTATTCGTTCCTCTACGTCGCGTACGACGTCGTGGGCGACACCACCGCGGACACGTACGACACCGCGAGCGTTGGATTCGACACCGGCAATGACGGGATCGCTTCCGATGGCCACGAGGACGCGTTGTGTCAAGGCTGCTTCGTCAACGGGTCGTTCCAGAGCCATTGGGTCTACAGCAGCGCCTCGTTCGGTTGGGTGCTCGAGGACGCCCCGTACGACCCGAGCCTCCCGAACCACACGGGCCTCGGGAGCGCCGAAGGCTTCGGGACGAGCACGAACTCGAACACGCCCCACCGGATCTACGAGTTCTCGATCCCGCTCGCGCTCCTCGGCGCCCAGGCGGGCGACACGATCGGCTTCTACGGCGGCAGCGCGGTGACCGGGACGGGCGTGTGGGACTTCTCGACCTTCCGATCGAGTTCGTGGCCGGACGTCCGATACCTGCCGATCTACGCCCTCGGGGATCTCGGGCTTGCGCCGGACACGACGCCCCCGGCGGTGACGATCACCTCCCCGGCCTCGGGCACGCTCTTCACGGTCAGCTCTGTGACCGTCACGTGGTCCGGCTCCGACGTCGGCACGGGCGTGGACCACTACACGATCCAAGTGGACGGTGGCACGCCGATCACGGTGCCGGCGACCGAGACGTCGTACACGCTGACCGGCCTCCCGGACGGCACCCGCACGATTCAGGTGACGGCGTGGGACGGCGGCGGGAACAACGCATCCGCCTCGATCGAGGTGATCATCGACACGACCGGTCCGACCGTGAGCATCACCGCGCCGGGAGCGGGTGCGTTCTTGGCGAGCCCGTCCGTCAATGTCACCTGGACTGCGAGCGACGCCGGGACCGGCTTGGACCATTTCGACATCCGCATCGACGGCGGCTCGACGACCACGTTGACCCCGGCCGCGACGGACTACGCGTTCACGGGCCTCGCCGACGGACTGCACGCGGTCGAGCTGACTGCGTACGACGGCGCGGGTCATTCGACCGTCGTCACGCGGAGCTTCACGGTGGACACCGTCGCCCCGTCGGTTGCCCTGACCGCGCCTGCCGCGGGCTTCGTCGGCACGCCGGACGTCGTCGTGACGTGGACCGGCTCCGACGCGACATCGGGCATCGACCATGTGGACGTGGACCTGGACGGCACGGTGGTGACCGTGGCCGGCGGCATTACGACGCATACCCTGACGGGCCTGGCGGACGGACCGCACACGATCGTCGTGACCGTGTACGATGGAGCGGGCAACTCGGCCTCCGCGTCGGTCGCCGTCACGGTCGACGCGACCGACCCGACCGTCTCGATCTCGGGACCGGGATCCGGGGCCGTCGTGACGTCGTCCTCGACAACGGTGCAGTGGTCCGCGGCCGACACGACATCCGGCGTCGATCACATCGAGCTCCGCGTCGACGGGGGAAGCCCGCAGACCCTTTCCGCGTCGATGACATCGCAGGCGTTGACCGGCCTCTCAGACGGCTCGCACACGGTGACGATCACGGTCGTCGACCGAGCGGGGAACACGGCGACTGCGTCCGTCACGTTCCGCGTCGACACGGGCTTCTTCAGCCCGTCCGGGCCGTACGGATACGCCGGGATCGGCGCGGTCCTCTTCGCGCTCATCGCGGTCGTCGTCCTCGCGCTCCTGTTCCTTCGGAGGCGTCGCGGGGCGATGCCGCCACAGGGAGAGATCTGATCGCCGGTCGACCCGCACGTCCGATGGGGCCGCCGGACGACGGTGCCAACCAGATACGCCGTTCGGTCGTGCGGCCCGTCCGAAGGGATTCCTGGACCTCCCAGGAACTATGGAGTTCCGCCGGCGGGCTTTGGATACCGCTTCGCCCGGTCCGCCGCACGGACCCGCGGGAGCCAGTCGCCCGTGACCATGTAGACGACCCGCAATCCGATGTTGACCGCGTGATCCGCGATCCGCTCGAGATATCGGTTCACGAGGATGTAGCGGGCGCCGCTCTCCGTGTCGAGGGTGCGGTCCTCCATCCGATGCACGAGATCGATGAAGATCTCGTCGTGCATCCGGTCCACCTCGTCGTCGACCTCCATGATGTTCCGCACGGATTCCGCGTCCCTCTTGACGAATGCGTCGATCGACGTGTCGACCATGCGGATCGTGTGGTCCGCCATCTCGCGGATCCGGGCGATGTCCGCGCGCGGCCGCGACTGCGCGCCGCCGAACTGCAGGGTGAGCTCGCTCAGGTCCTTCGCATACCGGCCGATGCGGTCCAGGTCCGTGGTGATCTTCAGGGACGTCGTGATCGTCCGGAGGTCCCGTGCCACGGGCGCGTGCAAAGCGATGAGGTCGATGCACGTCCGCTCGATCTCGAGTTGGAGTCCGTAGACCTCCTGGTCCAAGGTGAAGACCTCCCTCGCGACGTCCGTGTCGAACCGCGTGAGTCCGTCGATCGCCTTGCGGATCGCGAGCTCGCTGAGCTCCGCGAGGGTCACCATGTTCTCGTTCAGCTTGTGAAGTCCCTTCTCGAGCGCCTTGCGTTCTGCGGCTTGCGGCATTACCCGAACCTCCCGGTGATGTAACTCTCTGTGAGCGTCTCGCGCGGTCGCTCGAACAGCTCGCGCGTCCCGTTGACCTCGATGAGCTTGCCAAGATACATGAACGCCGTCGTCTCGGCGACCCGCGCGGCTTGCTGCATGTTATGGGTCACGATGACGAGCGTGTAATCCTTCTTCAGGTCGAAGATCAGGTCCTCGATCTTCGCGGTCGCGATCGGGTCGAGGGCGGAGCACGGTTCGTCCATGAGGAGGACCTCCGGCTTGACCGCGAGGGCCCGCGCGATGCAGAGCCGCTGCTGCTGTCCGCCCGAGAGACTCGCGCCACTCTTGTCGAGCGAGTCCTTCACTTCGTCCCAGAGCGCCGCGGCTTTCAGGCTCTCGAGCACGGCGGCGTCGAGCTTGTCTCGATTGCGCTCACCGTTCAGCCGCAATCCCGCTGCGACGTTCTCATAGATCGACATCGTGGGGAACGGATTGGCCTTCTGGAAGACCATCCCGATCCGACGGCGCACGCTCACCGGAGAAAGGGCGTAGATGTCCTCTTGATCCAAGGTCACCTTCCCCTCGGCCCGCGTCTTCGGGATCGTCTCGTGCATCCGGTTCAGGCAGCGAATCAGCGTCGACTTCCCGCATCCCGACGGACCGATGATGGCGGTGACGGAGTGCTCCTCGAAATCCATTGTGATGTCGTGGATCGCGAGTTTCGTCCCATACCAGGCCGAGAGCCCTTCGGTGCGAATCTTCGCCGCCATGGTGAACTCACCCTGACACGGATCGCAGCCGGACGATGACCCGGGACGTGATACTGATGGCCAGCATGATGAGGACGAGGATGAGGGACGCCCCCCACGCCGCTTGATTCTGGGCCGTCGAAGGGCTGAGCGCGAACACATAGATCGTGTGCGGCAGGGACTCGATCGGATGGTCGAGGCCCGAGAACCCGAACGGGCTTCCGAATGCGGTCATCAGCAACGGGGCCGTCTCGCCTCCGACTCGCGCGACGCCCAAGAGCGCTCCGGTGAGGAGGGCGCTGCTTGCGGAGGGGAGGACCACGCGGAGGATCGTTCGATACTGCGGGATGCCCAGGGCGAGCGCCGATTCTCGCGTGGCCACGGGAACGAGGCGCAACGCCTCCTCGGCCGCGCGGGCCACGAACGGGACCATGATCGTGGAGAGGGCGATGACTCCCGTCGTCGTGCTGAAGACGAGTCGCGTGTCGACCAGGTGCAGCAGACCCAATTCTAGGATGACCGAGTACGCGAAGATCCCGACGATGATGGATGGGATCTGTGTCATGACCTCGACGAAGAAACGGATTGCGTAGCCCACTCGGTTCTTTCCGAACTCGGACAGATAGATTCCCGTGAGCACGCCGACCGGCAGCGAGATGAGCGACGTCAGGGCGATGAGGATGAGCGTGCCTTGAATCGCGTTCCCGATTCCGCCCTCTCCCGTGGTGAGGGCGAAGAACCCGGGACTGATCGCCTGCAACCCGCGGCTCCCCGCTTCGATGAGGATGCTGCCGAGCGGGATGAGGGCGAGGGCCACGCATGCGAGGGCCGCGACGCTCATCACGATGTCCTTCAGGTGCCGCCAGGCGTCGCGGTTGAACCGGAAGGTCATGCGGCTTCCCCCACGCCCATCACCCGACGGACCATGAGCCGGGCGAAGATGTTGATTGCGAGGGACATCAGCATGAGGACGAGTCCGAGCTCGATCAGTGCGCTCAGCTCGAGCGGCCCCGCCTCCGTGAAGTTGTTGGCGATCCAGCTCGCGATCGTCTGGCCTTGATCGAACAAGGAGACGGAGATCGCGTTGCGGTTCCCGATCGTCATCGTGACCGCCATCGTCTCCCCGACCGCGCGGCCGAGGCCCAGGATGACCGCGCCGAAGAGCCCGGCGCGCGCGTACCGGAGGACCGCGACCCGGGTGGTCTCCCAATGCGTCGCCCCGAGGCTGAGCGCCGCCTCCCGCTGGCTCTGTGGCACCGCAAGGAGAGACTCGCGCGAAACGGAGGAAATCGTCGGGATGATCATGACCGCGAGGATGACGCCGGCCGTGAACTTGTCCGTCCCGATGGGATTGCCTTGGAAGATCGGGAGGAATCCGAAGACGTCTTGGATGACGGGCTCCACGAAGGCCCGCATCACGGGGCTCAGGACGAAAATCCCCCATAGGCCATAGACCACGGAGGGCACCGCCGCGAGGAGTTCAACCACGTACGTGAGCGGGACCCGAAGCCACCGTGGAGCGAGTTCCGAGAGGAAGATGGCGATGCCCAAGCTGATCGGGACGCCGAAGAGGAGGGCGAGCGCGGATGTCACGAGCGTTCCGTAGACGAACGGCACGGCGCCGAAGACTTCCGGAGGGACCGGGTTCCAGGTTGTTCCATTCAAGAAGCCGACGCCGAACGTCCGAATCGACTCGTCCGCGAGGACGAACAAGACAGCGACAATTAGCGCGAGCGAACCTACGACCGCGACGGCGACTCCGCCAGAGAGCCATTGAAAGAGAGAATCACCTAGGGAGGCCGCCGTGCGCACACGGCCGCGCCTCCAAGGGATTCGAAAGAGGTGCATGCGTCGTTCAGCCGGCGAACCGTCCTCAGCTATGTAGCGTTTGCCCATTGAACGTGATACTGCGGATCGCCGTCTCGTCGAGCGTCACGACGGATGGCGGTAGCGCAGGATACACGAGCCCTGCGGCGTACTGCTGCCCACCGGGACATCGGGGTGGGTCGCACCCGAGAGCATCGTGGACCGCCCACCACAGGAAGTCGACCAGCGCCTGCGCCTTCGTCTCGGTCATCGACGGCCCGATCGTGTTCAGCTCCTTGTAGACCAACAGGTACGTGAAGCTCGCGATCGGATAGCTGTTCGCGCTGGGGGCGTTCAGGATGGAGACGTTTCCCCAGTCGCCGCTCGGGCTCGGAAGAGACGATGCGGACGCCGCGGCGGCCGCCGTGCTGGCGAGGCTCGGGAGGATGAAGTTGCCCGCCGGATTCTGGACCTTCGCGACTTTCATCGAGTTCTGGACCGTGTACGCGAGTTCGACGTACCCGATCGAATCCGGCGTCTGGAGGATCTTGCCGGCGACCCCGGCGTTGCCTGCGACCCCGATTCCGACGGGCCAGTTGATCGACTTCCCGACGAGGCTCGAGTTCCAAGCGGAGCTCGCGAGGTGCAGATAGCTCGTCCACACGAACGTCGTGCCGCTGCTGTCCGACCGGTGCACGACGGTGATCGTCGTGCTCGGCAAGCTCACTCCCGGATTCAGCGCGGTAATCGTCGGATCGTTCCAGCTCGTCACGTTGCCGAGGAAGATCTCCGCGAGCACCGGCCCCGTGAGGTTGAGCCCCGTCGAAAGGCTCCCGACGTTGTACGCGGCCGTGACGGCGCCAATCGTCTCCGGGATGTGCAGCAGGCCCGGCGCGGCCGCCCGCTCGCCCGGCTTGAGCGGCGCATCGCTCCCGGCGAAATCGACGGTCTTCGCGGTGATCTGCGAGATTCCGCCGCCGCTTCCGATCGCCTGGTAGTTGACCTGCACTCCGGTCAGATTCACGTACACGCTGGACCACTTGCTGATCAGCGGATACGGGAACGTCGCCCCCGCCCCCAGGAGCGTCGTGTGCTGCGCGGTGGGCGATAACCATCCCGCCAGGGCCGCCACCGCGATCAGGATCGCGACGACGGCGATGACCGCCACGACGATCCAGTGGCGATTGCCGCCCGATGCCCGGTGCAGCCGCTCCATCTCTTCGGGTGTTCCTGTCATTCGACTCACCCACCCCTCTTCAACCTCAATTTCGTTTTCCTCTGGGACCGACGGAGTTCCCCCTCTCTATGACGGTTCCGGATGGAATGTTCCCTGTCAACCGGTGTCGAGGGATGGGCTATATAGACTATAGGGAGAACCCTTTTGACTCCATAGACTGTGGGAGGACTCCGAGTGAGGGGAATGGAAGGACGGAAGTTGCAGCTCACCGGCGGTTCGACGTACGTCGTGTCGCTGCCGAAGCGGTGGGTCGTGGGTGCGGGCCTGAAGGCGGGCGACACAGTGTTCATCGACACCCAGACGGACGGCGCCGTCTCGATCCGGCCGAGGCCCGGGGAGAAGCCCGAGATGCGGCGGCGGATCTTCGAGGAAAAGGGCGAGGAGCGCCGCGATCACCTGCTGCGGAAGCTGATCGGCGCGTACATCGCGGGCTTCGGCTACATCGAGATCCGGTTCCGGCCCGAGATGGGGCCCTTCGTGCGCCGCGTCGCGAGGGACTTCAGCCGGATGGTGATCGGCCCGGAGGTGATCGAGGAGACGCGGAACGCGGTCGTGATCCAGGACCTCTCCGACACCGCCGAACTCAGCGCGGAGAAATGCCTCCGCCGCATGCACCTGACGGTCCGTGCGATGCATGAGGACGCGTTGATTGCCCTCCGGACGCGGGACGAGGCGCTCGCCCGCGACGTCTCGCAGCGGGACCAGGACGTCGACCGGCTCTATTGGATGGTCGCGAAGCAGTACAGCATGGCGCACATGCCGGGCGCCGGTGCCGCAGGTCCGATGGGGAAGACGGAACTTCACAATTACCGGCTCATCGCGAAGTTGTTCGAGCGGATCGGGGACCACGCGGAGCGCATCGCCCGCACGTATTCCGTGCTATCGGAGCGGGGGCTCGACCCGAAGCTCCTCAGGGAGTTCGACGCGGCGCGGGAGTCCGCGATTGCGATCCTGGACAAAGCCTTCATGGCCCTCCTGACGGCCGACGTTGATGCGGCGAACGCGGCGGTGGACGACCTCGCGCGGCATCAAAAGCTGATCGACGGCCTCTCGCATCACGTCGCGACGAAGAAGGGGGAGGAGCTCCTCGCGCTCGCGACGATCGTCGACAGCCTCGGCCGCACGGCGAGCTACGCGACCGACATCGCGGAGATCGCGATCGACTATGCGGTCGCCCGGGGTACGGAAACTCCGTGGGCCTCCGGAGAATATGGCGTAAACCCTTAGTCCAACGGATTCGTTGAGGCGAACGTGTGCGCAATGGCAACCCAGCTGTCGCCTAAGGAGGCAGCTCATGTCGTGCGGGAGTACTACGACTCCCTGTCCCAGGGCCGAGTCGTCGACGCGTTGAACCTCTTCTCGACGGACGCCACCCTCACGGACGAAGATGGCAAGGAATCGAGGGGAATCCGGGAGATCGCGGCATCCCTCCTCGAGTACCGCAAGCCGAACTCGGTGTCGCTCGAGCGCCTCGAAGATCGTGGCCGCGAGGTCCTCGCGCTCTACCACATGGGTCGGGCCCGCCACTACCGGGGCGTCTTCTCCGTGGACCGCGGCCGAATCCGCTCGGTGCGCGTCGAGCGGCTCGGCTGACGCGGCTCAGCGCCAGTGCTCCCATCCGCCGCCAGCGAATCGCATGCCCCATGCGGCCCACAGCGCGCGACATGGAGGGCGCCTCGCGAAGGCTTTCATGGTGCGCCTCGGTTCCGATTCACTCTTGACCGCCGAGCGATTGGCTCACAACGCTTATGCCGGCCCTTTTCTTACGCCGCCTCGCGCTGGGTCCGTGGGGTAGCTTGGTCTATCCTTGGTGGTTCGGGACCACTAGACTCCGGTTCAAATCCGGACGGACCCACTTACAAACCGGACGATTGGTCATCCTACTGTCCGCCCTAACCTGCATCAGGACAAGGGCCAACCCGGCCACAGAACGCGATTGTGAGTGCCAGATCGCTAGCCTTCCGTCTCTTTCCAAGGCTTCCACCGAAATACAAGAAACCAAATGCCGATGAAAAACGTCGGTACGGAGACCAAAAGAGCTGGGAGCCACTCTACCGCCCCACTCAGGACCAAGACGAGCGGTTGAATGATGCCAATAATACAGGTCACCATAGCCAGCTTCTGCCATGTCGCCGTTTCCATGTGCACTCCGTCCCTTTCCATTTCACCGCGGGATTGGTCGTACCTCGCAACAGATAAACGCAAGTGCGGTTCCGCCGACCCAAAGCCCTAGGCATGCAAGGCATATGGCCCTCGTTGGGTCAGCAACGCAAGCCAGGCAGATCGGAATCCTCACGCTCCACGCCCCTACTACCCCGGCGATACAGACCGCGCTCCATTTGCAGCACCCGAACGTAGGCTCTGAGCCATCTGCGCAGTAGTAAGCCCGCACATACCAAATCGGGTTGAACTCGACGCCTCCGCTCACATAACTGTCGCTCCCTCCACCGTCGAACAGGTGGCTCGGCAAACGTCCGCTCGGGTCGATCCGGTTCGCCGGGTTGTTGCCGACGTACGCGTAGCGGTTGTATCCGCCGCACACGCCAGCGGAGTCGGACGACGTGAACCGTCCCGCCGACGGATCGTAGTATCGGGTACGGTAGAACATGAGAGCCGCTTCATTTTCGCGCGAGGTGAATCCGTACGTGTTTGAGGTGCCAGTCTGCGACCGGATTGCGCCGAACGCGTTGTACCGGTACGTCGCGAGCGTGCCGCCCGCGCCGTCCGTGAGCCGCGTGACGCTGCCGAGGCCGTCCCGCTGGTAGAAGGACCACGCCGCCTTCTTCATCCCGAGCGGATCGTCGACGCGCGGTCCGTGGACGTACGTCGTGTTGACGGAACCGGTTGACGTGAACTCCGCCACAATATCGTCGCCCCCAGACACGCCGGCGTAATCGTATCCGAAGAAAGTCGTCGTTCCGCCAGACAGGCGCTTCATCCGCTTCCCTTCAGTGCTGTACTCGAACGAGGCTGTCGGCCCGCCACCCGCGATCGATGTGACTCGGTTCTCGACGTCGTAGCCGTACGTCGTGGCGTTCCCGGCGAGGGTCTTCGATCGGAGGTTTCCGTTTTTGTCGTAGGCGTACGTCATCGTCCCGCCCCCTGACACGACGGACTGCAGGAGCTGATCCTCCTTCCCGTACGAGAGCGTCGTCGTGGCCGTCGAATTGATTGCATGCCGGCGGTTTCCGTCCTTGTCGTAGTCGTACGAGGTGTACCGACCGTCCGAGGCGGATTCCTTGATGAGACGATATAGGTTGTCGTAATCGTACTTCACCCACGACATGTCCGCCTCGACGACCCGCACACGGTTGCCCGCCTTTTCGTACCAGTACGTGAACAATTCGAGGGTCGTCGCGCCCTTCTTCGCGCTCGTCGTGTTGAGACGGCTCGCGGCGTCGTACACCCAGGTCGTCACGACGTTGTTCGGCTCCGTGAGCTTTGTCCGTCGGTCATCTTGGTCATAGGCGTACCACCACGCGGAACCATCGCTGAACGCGGTCTTGTTGAGCCGACCGATCGGGTCCCATACATATGTGACGTACGTTCCGTCGGAATAATTCATCCGGGTCCGATGGGAATCGACATCATATTGATAGGAGATCGTCTTCGAAAAGATGCCGTTGTAGTTGTACGTCGTCGAGGTGCGCCGGTCGAGGGCGTCCCACGTCTCGTCGCGGGTGTAACCGAGCCCCGTCGCGTGGAGTGTGTTCCCGTTCGCGTCGTACGAGGCCGTCGCGACGACCGACCCTGGATAGGTGATTTTCATGAGTCGGTTCTCCTTGTCCCACGCGTACCTGGTGAGGTTTCCGTTCGCATCGGTCCGCGTGGCCATGTTGCCGGCCGCGTCGTATGTGTATGAGGAATAGTTCCCGCCCGCGCTCGTCTCCTTCGTCTGGCGGTCGTACGCGTCGTATTCGTATAGGGTCGCGATGGCCGCGCTCACCCTGTACGCGCGAACGCTCCGGCACGACGATCGACGCGGGGTGTACGCAGGCTTAGGCTACCACGACGTGTGGCTCGACAAGGACGCGGTCGTCGCGCCCGACGGGACGCTGTATTTCGCGGACCTCGAGGGCATCGAGGAAGTCGCGGCGGGAGACCCCGGCCGGGTCCGGGAGGAAATCGCACGGCAGTTCCACCGCAACGTGTACGAGGCGTTCTATGCGATGGAGGCGCTCGCGGTCGCCGTCGAACGCCAATGGCGACTGCCTCGCGGGCCCGTGGCGCGGCGTCGCTGGATCCTCGATGCACTCGGACGCGCCTGCGCGACCGATCCCTATCTCGCCTTGGAGCCCCGCGGCGGGAAGCTGCTCCTGCACGTCGAGCCAATCGTCGACCCGGACGCATGCCACGCCGAGATCGGGGTGGCCGACGAGGACG